>CAWCBX010000102.1:0-8460 GCA_963793595.1 uncultured Gammaproteobacteria bacterium
GAGCTTCTGCGGTAAACCGGTCCATTTTGAAACGGGCATTGATACCCGGTTCTACTCCCGTGTCAGGATCGTCAAAACCAGACGGAAGCGGTTTCACATCGTTGAGATGACCGTTATCTTTATCCCATGCCTGGGTACGAATCTGCAGCACTGCACCGACACGCCAGGCCTCGTTCGGCTTCCAGAACCACCAGCCCGCCTTGTCGATATTGAAATAGGCGGTATCCTTGTAATCTACAATAATGATAGGCGCCGCGCTACCTTGCACATCATCGTCACCCACATACTGCGGTTTGGACAAAAGCGCCAGGCCAACCATGCCAGACCAGTCACTATTGTCCGACGCCGCGATTCCTGACGTCGAATATGCCAAACTGCTCGCGCCGCCCAAAAGTGCAACAGCTAAAATTTTAGGTAAAGCCTTCATTTAAAACATCCTCGTGTTTGGAGCCGCTAATCCAGTGTGCGCAATCAGCCGGCCTGTTAGATAATTTCAGAGCCGCATCTTAATATAATTTACTGCTTTTAAATATCGTTTTATCTCTCACAAATCTGGTCAGGTATTTGGCAGACCTTGCCATCGATTGGCGCCAGGATGCCTTAAGTTGTGCCCATCCCTATGCACAGAGCCCAGAATACCCTGTTCCCGCGCGGCTCAAATACTGCCGTTAAATACCAACAGGTAAAAAAATTAAGTTTCCGGCAGCAGAGTTCGTATAATAAAATGTATTTGATTTTTTAATAGCATTGTCTTTTATTAAGTATTCCTTAAGGCTTGCAACCTAAGATTCGCTTCGCCCAGATCTAGAGCGGTAAACGTGGAAGTTTCTATTGTCATCCCTGCCAAAAATGAAGAGGATAACGTCGAACCGTTGATCTCGGAAATCATGACTGCACTCGATGGTGTGGCAGAATTCGAAATTGTTTACGTCGATGACGGCAGTACCGACAAAACCCATGCCGAATTACTGCGCTTGATGGCCGCCGGAAACACGCATATAAAGCCTGTCAGGCACCGGTATTCGGTGGGCCAAAGCACGGCGATCATGACCGGCATCCAGGTCGCCCGGGGTGAGCTTATCGTCACCATGGATGCCGACGGTCAAAATGATCCCGCTGATATTCCCGAACTACTGGCAGCGGCCAGAAAATTCCCTGCTGCGACCGATTTCTGCATTGCGGGCTATCGCAAGAACAGGAAGGATACAGCCTGGAAGCGTTTCCAGTCGAAAGTTGCGAACAACATCCGGCGCCGAATACTCAACGATGGTACGCCGGATACCGGCTGCGGACTAAAAGTCGTACCTAAAGCGACTTTTCTGAAATTGCCTTATTTTGACCATATCCATCGCTTCATTCCCGCGCTTGTACGCCGCATAAACGGGGAGATCGTCGTCGTTGAAGTGAATCATCGTGATCGCCAGGCTGGAGTGTCCAAGTACAATATGCTGGGACGTTTAGGCGTAGGCATTGTCGACATGTTTGGCGTCATGTGGCTGCAACGCAGGGTTAAAATCGCCGAGCGAATTGACGACGAATGAAAAGACAACTGTTGTCATTCATCTACTCCGGTTTTTTCAGGAAAGGGCTATTGTTCCTGATCCTGTCCGGATTGGTCGGGCTGGTGTTGAGTTCAAGTTCCATGTTCGAGACGTTTAACCAGCAATGGATTGACTTGCACATTCGTAATAACGGCCTGCAGGGCGTGCTCTACTTTACGCTAATCGGTGGGCTGGTAACTGCAATCGGCTGTCCTCGACAACTGGTTGCGTTCCTGGGTGGTTATGCTTTCGGGGCTGTCAATGGCGCGCTACTGTCAACCCTGGGGGTCGGGATGGGTTGCGTGCTCAGCCTGTTTTTTGCCCGCATCGTGATCAGGCCTTTCGTTAACAGGCGCTTCCCGCAAAGAGTTATCAAATTCAATAATTTTCTATCCGTTCGCCCGGTGATCAAAACAATTGTCATCCGCTTATTGCCGATGGGCAATAACCTGGTGACTAACCTGATAGCAGGCGTCACCGCGGTAAAAGCACGTCATTTTGTACTGGGTTCACTGATAGGTTATATCCCGCAAATGGCTATTTTTGCACTGATGGGCAAGGGTGTGGTGGTATTGTCGGTGTGGAAAATCGGTTTGAGCATCGTATTGTTTTTTATCTCGAGTGCACTCAGCGTGTGGCTTTACCGGGAGTATCGGGCAGCACAGTTACTGGGCCGCGGCCAGGTCGAAGATAGCGCCCTGGCCGCTGAAACAATTTCACAATGAACCTTGATTTTATCTTCGTGACGAGATGACTATAAGCATCGCCTGAATTAAGAGCGCGGTTAATCTTTGCTTCAATACCCCGGCTGTTTTGAGTACCCTTGTAACCACCTCCACATCTGAAAGGAACTGATCATGCCCCCTGAGAATAAAACGACTCCAAAGAAAAGCGTTAGCGTCAAGAAAAAAGCATCCAAACCAGCTGCCACCAGGAAAAAAGCGGCTGCTAAACCCAAACTGGCAGCGAGTAAAAAAGCGCCCGCTAAAAAGACAACCGGTAAAAAGAAAAGAGCAGTTTCCAAACACAAGATTGCTGCCAACTCGCGCCAGGCATTACTCAAAAAGTTACGCGAGGATTTAAAAGCAACCCGGGCCGCGCTGCGCGGCGCCAGGACGGCGGCTAAACAGGAAATAAGGCTTGCCAAAGAGGCGGCCAGGGCGGAGATCGATGTATTAAACGAAAATCTGAAGGCGGCCCTGAAACGCGAACAGGCCTTACTCAAACTAGGTGAGCAGAAAGCGAAGATGATGCTCGCGGCGGGTCAGCGCTGGGAAAAGCAGCAGATTGCCAAAATCAAGAAACTCGCAGCAAAAAGCACCCGCAAAACCAGGTAAAACGGCCATAGCAAAAGTCGAATAGTTAGTTTCTTACGGGGTTCAGATCACAAGTTTCTGCGGACAGGGAATAACGTGATCTGACCCGAATAACACTTACTTAATAAAAATTTCAAGTCATTCCCGCGCAAGCGGGAATGACTTAAACATGACGTTATCGTCGCAAAAGATAGCCACTTACGCGGTTGTTCGATTTATTGCTATGACCGGCTTAAGTAAGGCCAATTCTGATCTGACCCCGGCTCACCTGCTTCGACCGCTTTGCAGGAAATCTAATTTCTCGAAATTTTCACCGCTGACGCCTTGCCCTGCCGATTCTCAGGTGTATCATCGTCGGTCATCAAGATAAAGGCTTTCCAAGCGCTGCCTTGGTACTAGACAGATTGTTGTTCGTGATGAACAACACTCTATTTATATCCACAAGGCTTTGGGAGCTTTTAATGATTAATAAATCTTCAGCAGGACAATCCACACTCAGCATCTGGGGTGGAGAACAGGAACACGAACTCTACGAACGCTCGACACAGGTACCTGTCGTGCACAGCGTTTCGTTTACCTACAAAGATATCGATACCTGGCATGATGTCGCGTTGGACAAAACACCGGGGCATATCTATTCGCGTAATACCAATCCAACAGTCCGGGCATTTGAAGACAAGGTTAAAGAACTGGAATATGCCGAGGCCGCGACCAGCTTTGCCTCCGGCATGGCTGCGATCAGCAATGTACTGGGCACCTTTTTAAAACCCGGCGATCGGATCGTATCAATCAAGGACAGCTACGGCGGCACGAACAAGATATTCAATAATTTTCTGCCCCCGCTTAATATCGAGGTTTGTCTTTGCGAAACCAGCGATTATGAGCAGATAGAAGCGGAGGTTGCCAAAGGCTGTCAGGTGCTTTACCTGGAAACTCCCACCAACCCGACCATTAAAATTATCGATATAAAAAGGTTAGCCGCCGCCGCAAAAAAAGTCGGTGCACTGGTCGTGGTCGATAACACCTTCGCCACGCCGATAAATCAGAATCCATTGCAGCTTGGCGCGGATATCGTTTTGCATTCAGCTTCCAAGTACCTGGGCGGGCATGCCGATGCATTGGGCGGCGTCATTTGCGGTCCGTCTTGAACTGGTAAAACAGGTTTATCATTATCGTGAAATCAATGGCGCCACCCTGTCGCCGATGGATGCCTACAGTTTTATCCGTGGCATGAAGACACTGAAACTGAGGGTTGAGCGCCAGAATGAAAACGCCATGGCAATTGCGAACTGGTTACAAAAGCACCCAATGATCGATCAGGTCAACTATCCGGGGCTCGAATCTCACCCCAATCACGACATTGCCCGACAACAAATGCGTGGATTTGGTGGCATGCTGAGCTTTTCGGTAACAGGTGGGCTCGACGCGATAAAGATATTTCTGCCTAAACTGAAGTATGCACACATGGCGGCCAACCTGGGCTGTGTCGAAACCGTTGTCGGCCCACCCCTTACCACCAGTCATGTCGAATGCAGTGCGGAGGAGCGCGCGGCGGCGGGCATTCCGGAAGGCCTGGTGCGATACTCTGCCGGCATTGAAGATATCGAAGACCTGATAGCCGATCTCGATCAGGCGTTGAGTTATCTATAGGTCCTGCGAGGAAAATGGGAAAATAGGGTCGCACCAAAATGGGGTCAGATCCCAATATTCACTAATATTAGAAACAATTGAGATCTGACCCTGATTCCTGGACCCTGATTCCGCTGATTCCGTCTGATTTTCCTGGGTTATCTTCAAGATGCCAATGGCTTTTCGACAGGATGCTGTTAGACTGCGCAGCTCGAAAATTCCCCTGCCCCTGTTGACAAAGAAATCTCATCCATGTGGTTCAAAAACTTACAGCTTTACCGCTTCACCAAACCGTTCGAATTAGACGCAGCAACACTTGGCCAGCAGCTGGCGCAACATAGTTTTACGCCCTGTGGCAGCCAGGACTCGAGCCGCTCGGGCTGGGTGCCGCCGCTGGGTCGGCACGGTAGTGAATTTGTGCATGCGAGCAATGGATTCCTGATGATTTGCGCCAAACGCCAGGACAAACTGTTGCCGGCCGCGGTCATCAACGAGGCACTGGAAGAGAAGGTACTGCAAATCGAGGAACGCGAGGCGCGCAACCTGCCGCGCAAGGAGCGCAGCTCGCTGAAGGACGAGATAGTCTTCAGCCTGCTACCCAAAGCCTTTGTGCGTTCTGCTTATCAATTTGCCTATATTTCACCACGCGACAATATGCTGGTGATCGACGCTTCATCCGCGAAACGTGCCGAAGAATTGATTGACGATCTACGTGCAGCCCTGGGTTCGTTCTCGGTGATTCCGCTGGTCTCGAAAAGCCAGCCGATTGACGTCATGACGCGATGGGTCGACAGTGGTCAACCAGCCCAGGGATTCGAACTGGGCGAAGAATGCGAGCTACGCGACAATACCGATATCAGCTGCGTGATTCGTTGCAAGAATCAGAACCTCGCAGCCGCGGAAATTGTCAGCCATCTGAAAACAGGCATGCACGTCAGCAAGCTGGCGCTGAGCTGGCAGGAACGTATCGAATGCGTGCTTGACGAAAAGTTAATCCTCAGGCGCCTGCGCTTTTCCGACCTGGTGCAGGAACAGGCCGATGAAGTTGAAGCCGAAGACGTGGCCACGCAATTCGATGTCGATTTCTCGATTATGTCACTGGAATTGTCCGCGTTTTTCAAGGCCTTGATGAGCGCGCTGGGCGGCGAAGATCTGACGCAACCGGCGCCTGCGCTCGCGGCTGATTGAGTCGTCAGATCAGGCGGTAAGTGCCTGTACCCGCTGGAAAAACCCAAATAGTCCCTTTTTCATCGACTAATTCGTCATCGGGCTCGACATTCGGGCCTCAACTGATTAAAGTGCGCCCCGTTTGTGTACGCCTTAGCGGGCGTTATTGATTAACCCTTTACTGTAAATTTCCAGGACGACTCCATTGATTTCCACCGCGAACATCACCATGCAATTTGGCGCGAAGCCCTTGTTTGAAAATATTTCCGCAAAATTCGGCGACGGCAACCGCTATGGCCTGGTGGTAGCTTCGGTTTTGTTCAGCTGCCACGTATCGCTGTTCAATAAGCAAGGTATTAGGTGAAAAACTATGAGCGAACAAACTTACAAGATAGCCGCAGCAGTCCTGCTGTGCACAACGATACTAGCCGGGGTTTTGGCGGTTCAATACAACGCAAAATATGTGGCATCTGAGGCAGAGTACTCCCTGCTCCTAGAGGAACTGGAGGATACCACGGCTACCATCGATATTCTGATTGATTTTGGTGATAACTCAACATGGTATAACGATACCCGGGTGCCACTTGGTTCAACTATGCTTAACGCCACACATTATGTGGCTGAGTTAGGTGTACAGAGCTCGGAGTGGGGTGATTTCGTGGTATTCATAGACGAGGTTGGCGGTGAGGCTAACCGATTCTGGCTCTGGGACTACCATGATGAGGGTTGGCAGGTTGGACCAGTTGGTGCGGACCAGTGGATAGTTCAGTAATCGGACCCACACCTGCACGGTCGGCGGGGGTGGGGTAGGTCCGTCCGCCCGCTTCGACGAGTGGTGACCGGCCGGCGTTGGCCGGATTTCACCGGTCGATCGGGAACACATCACGCCCCCGACCGGTTCCTTCTGGTGACCCGCCGAGGAGGACCCGTGACCGCAGACTGCGCACCCGACATCATCCGAGAGACCATCGCGTCTAGTCCCGCCGCCTGCCGGCTCGCTGCGCGATCAGGCCCAGGAGCTCCGACCACCCGTGGCCCTGGCCTACCGCCGTCGGGCGTCCGAGCTCGAGCTCGAGGCCTGGGCCATCAAGGCCCGTCGTTGCGAAGCGGAGCCGATAGCGGCCTGAGCGCCCCCGTGGTGGGGTCGACGGCGCCGGGAGGCCCGGTCCGATCCCTCCGGCGGCCACCCGTCCGGTCAGGGACATGACGTCGTGACGGTGTCCGTCACGGGTGTCGCTGTCCAGTTGGCGTCGTCGGTCTCGAGCTCGTAGGTGTAGGTCGTGCCGCTCAAGGGCGGCCCGTCGGTCACCGTGGCCGTCGAGCGGGGCGTGATCGTCTTCTGGTGCTCGAGCACGGCTCCGTTCCATCGCGGCAACGTGCGCAGGCGCCGTAGGCCGGGGCCGGGCTTCCTGTCCGCACAACGATCCGACTACGTTCGGGGTCGGACGAATGGAGCGTCAGGTGACCGACGAGACCCCGAAGGACGAAGCGGATGCGCCGCTGACCGACGAGCGGATCATCACCGGCCGGCGCGAGGCACTGCGCCGGCTCGGTGGGGCCGCCGCGGCCGTTGCCTTCGGCGGGCTGGCGGCAGCGTGTGGGAGCGGGACGAGCAGTTCGACGTCAACCACCGCCGCCGGTTCGGCCCCGGCCGGGGCCCCGGCGCGGGAGGCCACGTACTCTGGTTCGGGGTCGGCCAGCTCTGACGCCGACCTCGACGAGAACGCGGACCGCCAAGGGTGACAGCGACGTCACCAACACCGCCGACCCCGCGGCCGACGGCGACTTCACCGACGTCGCCGACCAGACGGACTTCGACGCGACCACGACCGGGTACCCGCCCGGCGCCGGTACCGACGCCGACCCCTTCGACCCCGTCGGTGGCGGCTCCGACACCGACTTCGGGACCATCGGTGACCCCGCTGACACCGACGCCACGACAGCGGGGGATCCGGCCGCCGACGGGACGTGACCTCCCGGGCCGACGCCAAGGGCGACCAGGACGCCACCACGACGCAGGACCCCGTCCGAGGTGGATCCTGAGCGACCGGCCCGATGCTCCCCGCCTGGCCGCCCTGCTGGCCCCGGTCGGCGTCGAGGAGTTCTTCGAGCGGTACTGCGGGCAGCAGCCGCTGGTGGCCCTGCGGGACGATCCCGGTCGCTACGACGCGGTGCTGGACCTGGAGACGGTCGAGTCGTTCATCTTCGGTTCCCATCTGCGGTCCGATCACCTGCAGCTGATCAAGGACGGGGAGACCGACCGGTCCGAGTACCTGTACCCGAGCGGGCTCGTCGACTCGGTGGCGGTGGGACGGTTGTTCGAGGAGGGCCACTCGATCTTGTCCCGCAGGCCCACCAGCAGCTGGAGTCGTTGGGCCATCTCGTGCGGGGCCTCGAGGCCGAACTCGGCTGTCGGGTCCAGGCCAACGTCTACCTGTCGCCGGCCGGTGAGTCGTCGTTCCTGCCCCACTTCGATGCCCATGACGTGATCGCCCTGCAGGCCCACGGGTCCAAGCACTGGACGCTGTTCGAGGGCCCGGGCCCGGTCGGCCCCACCGAGCGGTTCGACCCGAAGCGTCATGCCCCCGGGCCCGAGACCAGCGGTTCACCATGCGCCAGGGGGACCTCTGCTACCTGCCGACCGGGCTGATGCACCATGCCAACGCCGAGGACGTGTCCCTGCACATCACCATCGGCGTGCACTGGGTCCGGCAGGCGCACGTCATCCAGTCGCTCGTCCGGTTGGCGGTCGCCGGCCTACCCGAGCTGCAACAGATCTCGCCGCATCTCTGGTGGCGACCCGGGGA
>CAWCBX010000103.1:0-7432 GCA_963793595.1 uncultured Gammaproteobacteria bacterium
GCAAAGGCTTTTTGAAAGTCTTCCTTGATCATGCGGCGCAACTGTTGTGCCTTCAGGTAATAGGCATCGTAATATCCCGCCGAGAGTGCGTAGGTACCGATCAGTATGCGGCGCTTAACCTCGGCACCGAAGCCTTCGCCGCGTGAGCGCTTGTACAGATCTTCGAGATCGACCGGGTCCTCACAACGATAACCGAAACGTACGCCATCGAAGCGGGACAGGTTCGATGAGCACTCCGCCATCGCGACCACGTAGTAGGTAGGGATCGACAGTCCCGTGTTGGGTAGCGAGATATCCTGTATCTCGGCGCCAAGCTTGCGTAACTCGCCTACCGCGGTTTCGATCACGGCCGCCAGTTTACTGTCGAGGCCTTCGGCAAAATACTCGACCGGCAAGCCGATCTTCAAACCTTCTACGCCACGACCGATGCTGGCGGGGTAATCCGGTACTTCCTGCTCTGAGCAGGTCGAATCACGTCGATCAAATCCCGCCATGGTGCGCAACAGCAGCGCGCAATCCTCGGCACTGCGCGCGAAAGGCCCGCCCTGGTCAAGACTGGAGGCAAAGGCGATCATGCCGTAACGCGATACACGCCCATAAGTCGGCTTGATACCGGTAACCCCGCAAAACGCTGCCGGCTGTCGAATCGATCCTCCGGTATCGGTACCGGTGGCGCCTGGCGCGAGCCCGGCGGCTACCGCGGCGGCGGAACCACCCGACGAGCCTCCCGGGACATGCTCGGTATTCCATGGATTGGCGACGCAGCCATAGTAGGAGTTTTCGTTGGAAGAACCCATCGCGAATTCGTCCATATTGGTTTTACCCAGCATCACCGCTCCGTCAAGCTTGAAGTGTTCGATGACGGTTGCGTCGTAAGGCGCGATAAAGTTGTCCAGAATACGCGAGGCGCAGGAAGTTCTGACGCCATCGGTGCAAAACAAATCCTTGTGCGCGAGCGGCACACCGGTGAGTGCGCCGGCCTCGCCTTTGGCTAACCGGGCGTCTGCCTGACGCGCCTGTGCGAGGGCCAGTTCGTCAGTAACACTGATAAAACAATTGAGGGCGGGGTTGAACTGAGCGATACGGGCAAGGTAATCCTGGGTCACTTCGACGCTGGAAAACTTGCCTGCCGCCAGGCCCTGGGTAATTTCGGTGACGCTCATCGCCATTACTCGATCACCTTTGGAACCCGGTAAAAGCCAGCGGCAACATCGGGTGCTATCTGTTGAAACTTGTCGCGTTCGTCAATTTCGGTGACTTCGTCATCACGCAGGCGTTGAGTTGCATCCAGCGGATTTGCCAGTGGTGTAACGCCACTGCTATCGACCTGGTTCATCTGATCCACCAGCGACAGGATGTTTGATAAATCGCTGGTGTACTGGTCGATGGCGTCGTCATCGATGTGTAATCGTGCGAGGTGGGCGATATTACGAACGTCCTCGGATTTCAGGGTCATTTCAGGAAATTTCCTAAGCGCCAGAGAAAAGCCCGCAAACTTACCACAATTTCACCGCTTGTATAAGCAAAAGACTGATTTTTAAGGTGTTTCGCCTTGTGAAAATCGCATCTCGTTGCTATGGTACGCTCGTTCTGCGCTATACTGTCATACACTTTGGAATTTTTCGTGCAAGCGCACATCAAAAAACACACAACAGGTTAAAAACACAGCATGTTTGGAGCTATTCGAGGCCTGCTATCCAACGATCTGTCGATCGATCTGGGTACTGCCAATACGCTTATCTATTCCCGCGGTCAGGGAATCGTTCTCAATGAACCATCAGTGGTTGCTATCCGCCAGGATCGTGGCCCCGGTGGACCGAAATCGATCGAGGCCGTTGGCACCGATGCCAAGAAAATGCTTGGCCGAACACCGGAAAACATCACCGCCAAGCGGCCGATGAAAGACGGCGTCATTGCTGACTTTACCTATACCGAAAAAATGCTGCAGCATTTTATTCGCAAGGTACATGAAAACCAGTTCATGCGGCCTAGCCCGCGGGTCCTGATCTGTGTTCCCTGTGGTGCCACCCAGGTTGAGCGTCGCGCCATTCGTGAATCGGCACTGGGCGCCGGTGCACGCAAGGTCTACCTGATCGAAGAACCGATGGCCGCGGCCATCGGTGCCGGCATGCCGGTAGACGAGGCCCAGGGCTCGATGGTGCTCGATATCGGTGGCGGTACCTCGGAAGTCGCCGTCATGTCGCTCAACGGAATTGTTTACTCGGCCTCGGTTCGAATCGGTGGGGACCGTTTCGATGATGCCATCATTAATTATGTACGCCGTAATTATGGCATCCTGATCGGTGAAGCAACCGCGGAAAGAATCAAGGTGGAGATCGCGGCTGCTTACCCGGGCAAGGATTTGCTCGAAATTGAGGTCAAGGGGCGCAATCTTTCCGAGGGTGTACCGCGGAGTTTTACGCTCAACAGTAACGAAATTCTGGAAGCCCTGCAGGATCCGCTCTACGGAATTATTTCAGCGGTGAAAAACGCTCTCGAACAAACTCCACCCGAACTTGGCTCTGATATCGCCGAACGCGGTATTGTACTCACCGGTGGCGGCGCGCTGCTGCGCGACCTGGATCGTTTAATCATGGAGGAAACCGGGTTACCCGTGATTATCGCTGAAGATCCTTTGACCTGTGTTGCCCGGGGTGGTGGCCGGGTGCTCGAAATGATCGATCAACATGGTCTGGATTTCCTGGCGGTAGAGTAAACTCTTACTGGCCGTCGCCTAAATGAAGACGATAATCGAGGTTCGTGGCTCATCATTACAGGCCCTGTTTCTGATCGCCGTCAGTATTGCGATGATGGTCGTAGATCATCGTTTCCAGCATCTCGAAATTGTACGCACAAATATCTCACTCGCACTTTCGCCGGTACGATACCTGGTCAGCCTGCCGGCAACCGGCGGGAACTGGCTGGGCGACTGGTTTACTTCGCACACTGAGTTGCTGAATGAAAACGAGTTGCTCAAAGCCGAAGGTCGAATATTAAACGCGCGCCTGCAAAAATTCGAAATACTGGCCGAAGAAAATGCACGCCTGCGTAACCTGCTTGGTTCCTCACGCAAGATTGCAGACGACGTAATTGTCGCTGAACTGCTATCGGTAGATCAAAATCCATACAGTCAACTGATCGAAATTAACCGCGGCAGTAGCGACGGTGTCGAGATAGGCCATGCGGTGATCGATGATTTCGGCATCATGGGCCAGGTGATTCACGTCAATGCCCAATCGGCGACGATAATTCTGATATCCGACCCGGAACACGCGATTCCGGTGCAGTTTATTCGCAGTGGTACCCGCTCGGTCGCATTTGGCCGGGGCTCGACCCGACAGCTCGAATTGCGTTACCTGCCCGCTACCGCGGACATCAAGATTGACGATGAGCTGGTTACCTCGGGACTGGGTGGCCGTTTTCCACCCGATTATCCGGTAGCGACGGTAACCGCCATTACCGAGGATCGGGTGCTAGGATTTGTTTCGGTTTTTGCACAACCCAAGGCACGTCTCGACTCCAGTCGCGAAGTACTCGTGATCAAGCCTAGACAATAATATGTCACAGCTAAAATATCTGGTTATTTATTTAACTCTGTTAGTGGCTCTGGTGTTGATGATTTTGCCGTTGCCAGATTGGGCGCAGATTTATCGACCCAACTGGATGGCCCTGGTAATGATTTACTGGAGCATGGCCCTGCCCAAGCGAGTCGGCCTCTGGTTTGCTTTTTTCAGTGGCATCATTCTCGATACGTCATTGGGTACACTGCTAGGCCAGCACACGCTGGCACTGGTATTGATCATTGCCATCAACGTGAATTTTTACCAGCGCATCCGCGTATTGGCATTGGCGCAGCAAGCCATTTATGTTTTTGTGTTGTTGCTGATAAATCAGGTCGTGGTCGCCTGGGTAGAAGGATTTCTGGGTCGATCCACGCCATTGCTGGCCTTTTTCGGCGCGCCGTTTATCGGCATGCTGATCTGGCCCTGGGTGTTCGTGGTCTTACGCGACATCCGCCGTAAAGCTTTATTGAGGTAGAATAATCTTGGCCACAAAACCCGATTATGACTACATTGACAGTAACGAAATGTTGGACCGGTTTTGTGCCGGACTGGCCGCTGCCAGCTATTGTGTTATCGACACCGAGTTTATCCGTGAGAGCACCTACTATCCCGAGCTTGCCCTGATTCAGATAGCCAGTGGTGATCGGCTAGCCTGTATCGATCCGCTTGCGATTAGCGAATTTTCTCCCCTTGCCGAGTTGCTGGTTAAAGACAGCCTGCTAAAGGTTTTTCATTCCTCGTCGCAGGACCTCGAAATTCTATATCAGAAGTTTGGCCAGGTGCCGACCCCGGTATTTGATACCCAGCTCGCTGCCGCGGTGCTTGGTTACAATCAGCAGATTTCCTATGCCGATCTGGTGCAGCAGATCACCGGGGTCGAGCTTGAGAAAAAACATACCCGCGCTAACTGGACGCGTCGACCTTTGAGCCAGGATGAAATCGACTATGCAATGGACGATGTGCGCTACCTGATGGCGGTGTACGAAACATTGAACGAAAAACTCGAGTCGACCCGGCGTTACAGCTGGATGGAAAAGGATTTGATCGCGATGAGTGACCCCGTAAATTACCAGGTCGATATGGCGCAATTATGGAAGCGCTTAAAGGGCGTACAAAAACTAAAGGGTGTAAAATTGCAGATTGCGAGTGAACTGGTTCAGTGGCGGGAAGCATTGGCGCAACGGCAAAATCGCCCGCGCCGCTGGATTGTCAAAGATGAAGTCATCGTTGACATTGCACACCAGGCGCCTGACAACATTGAAGCACTGTCACGGATTCGCGATTTGAGCGACAAGACCGTCAGCCGCCACGGTGACAAGCTACTGCAAATTGTCGCCCATGCCACGCAGGTTGATGCTGCCCAGTGGCCACAACATGACAGGGCGAAAAACCTTAACAAGCAGCAACTCGCATTGGGTGATTGCCTGATGGCATTATGCCGCGTGATCGCGGATCAGAATCAGATTGCTCTGGCGACGTTAGCGACACGCAAGGACATAGACAATTTGCTGTTGAACCAGAAAAGCAGCCGTTTAACGCAGGGTTGGCGTTTTACGATGGCGGGGGAGCAACTGTTGCAGTTTATCCACGGTCAGTCGACCATTAGTGTCGATCAGGAAAAGCTGAAGTTCGATCCCAGGTAATCCCCTGGTCACGCCGAGCGTTCGCCCGGGTTGCGGCGATATGCTGGCGGCGAGTTACTGAACCAGGATGCTCGAGAACAGAATATCGCTAACCTCCGTGCTACCCGATAAAGCCACCATCAGCGACTGCACCTGCGCGGTCGCCTGCTGGCGAATTTCTTCACGTTTGTCGGGGGACTTGATATCGCTCGCTTTTTGCTCACTGAGTAACATGATCAGGCTGTGCCTGATCGCAGGTACGTGGAGTTTGATGGTTTCTTCTGCATCTGCATCGCTGATTAAAACATCGGCGCTGATTTGCAGGAAGGTTAGTCGTTTGGTGCCGCTCAGGTTGAGCACCATTGGGTCGCCCAGTGAAACATAGGCCGACGTGGTTGGTGCCGCTTCATCCTCGGCTGCCCGTGCCTGGGTGAAACCGAGCAGTAAAATGATTGTGCATAAAATTAATTTTTGCATGGTTATTCCTGACTTCTCTTGTAATATAGTTTGCGCGTCCATTTTTCCCTCTTTAGATACTTTAATCATGACTCCGGAACAGATTCAGCAGCTAATCGCTTCACATTTTCCCGATGCAGCCGTGGAAGTCAGCGGTGGTGAAGGCAAGTTTGTCGCCAACGTCACCAGCGATGTTTTCGCAGGCCTGACAACGATAAAACGCCATAAACTTGTGTATGCCTCGGTCAACAATGAAATTGCCTCTGGTGAGTTACACGCCCTGACCATCGTCGCTAAAACTCCCGCCGAACTCGGTTAATCAGCAATAAACTGGCAATTACGCCCCGAATTTTTGGCTTTGTATAAAGCCTTGTCGGCACGTTCGTAAATGGTTTCAACATTGTCCTCGCTGCGGGTTTCGGTAATGCCCGCAGACAGGGTCAGCTGTACTGGTTCACCCTTAAAGTGAAAACTGCTGTCGGCTATTCCCGCGCGCATTTTTTCCACCACGATGGCGGCCTTGTCGGCCGCGGTACTGGTCAGTAACAAGACAAACTCTTCACCGCCGATACGAAACACGTAGTCGGACTCGCGCACGTATTTCAGCATCATTTGGCCAATGATCTTCAAGGCCTTGTCGCCGGCGTTATGGCCGTAGTTATCGTTGATCCGTTTGAAGTGATCGATATCGAGAATGACGTAGCTGAACGAGGTTTGGTAGCGAGTCCAGCGAGCCAGCTCCTGGGTGATACGCTCGTCGTAAGCCATACGGCTATAAACCCCGGTTAGTGCATCGTAGAGCAGCTTTTCACGGTTTTCATGCAGCATCACCTGCAGTTCCTGGGTTTCCTGCTCCATTTGCGAGAGTTGCTCAGCAAGCTTGAGGTTACGTTCAGCAGTTGCCTCGTGACGTTGCTTGAAGCGATCGACAAACTGGTCGACACCACCGTTAATCTCATCGATATCTTTGGAAATTCCCGACTTCAACTCCTGCAAGTCGGTGGTTGACTGTACATTTTTCTGGATCAGGCCCATGCCTTCATGCACATAGCTTTGCAGGGATCGCGTATCCTCCTGGTTTGACTGCAAGTCGGTCTGATCCTCGGCAATGACCCGGGTGACCGCGCCGAGCTGCTCGGTCACATTGACAATGAAGTTTTCGAGTTCCCGCTTTTCCCGGTCGAGGTTTTTTAGTGAACCCGAAATCGAGTTAACGATATCGTTCAGGGTATCAGTCCACTGTTCGTCCTTGACTCCCTCATGCACGCGCGTCTGGATTTCCTGTGCAGCACCGCTCGCACCCTCGACGATGGCCAGGCGTTCGAGTAATGTTGTCATTACGTGATCGATTGACGAGTTGGTGGCCACGGGGTTGATTTGAGCATTGATCATGCTGGCCAGTTCTTTCAGTTCCTGCTCGCGGAACTCGGTGGTAGCGCTGAACTGTTGGCGAATTTTCTCACCCTGGGGCTCGCCCAGATCTAGTAGTTCGAGCAGTTGCAGCACGATGCCAGCGGATTTATTACTGCTATCGAGATTATCAAAGTTTTCATTGATGAGCAGGGACAGCTTCTGGATATACACACTGATCGAACCACGATCCTGGCCATTGGCGACCGAAATGAGCAGTTCCGAGCAGATATCTTTCAACTGGCCACGTTGAGCCGCGTTAAAATGAATATTTTGCAATAATTCAAGCATCAGCATGATCGGGTCGGAACGACGCGGCTTTATGCCTGCCTGCGGATCATCTAGCGAGGCGACGATGTCGGTAAGCTGGTCGAGCGCCTC
>CAWCBX010000104.1:0-5770 GCA_963793595.1 uncultured Gammaproteobacteria bacterium
GGCGGCGATACCTGTCCGCGTCATAGCCACAACCCCGATGCAGGATGCAACGATTGTCCCAGATCATCACATCTCCCGCTTGCCAGCGATGGCGATACACGGATTCAGCTCGCGTTACCTCATCGATCAGGCGCTCGATCAACGGCGCGCCTCCGCGTCGGGCATTCCCTCGATCTGCTTGACGTGGGAACCGACGAAAATATTCTTCTCCCCCGTCACCGGATTCTGCCGCACCAGGCGCTGACGCACCGGATGCATGTAAGTGCGCTGGTTCCGGGTTACCGCGTCTTCGCCGACCTTGGTGCGCGAATAGATATAGTCATGGATACCGATTTTTGAATCGATGAGTTCCCGGGTTTGCTGGTCGAGACGCTGATAAGCAGCCCGTGCGCTGGCAAATTCGGTTTCCCCCGCTTCGGCGGGCACTTCATAGGCTGCCAGGATCGAATACATGGCCGGGATTTCGCGAAACGAACTGTCCGAGTGCCACATCTCGTTACCGGTCGAGGCCTTGATCTGGCGTGGCGAAACCTTGTTGCCATCGTCATCGATGTTTCCAACCCGCCCGATATAGGTGACTTTACCCAGACTGTAGTAACTCACATGCTCTTCTTCGAGTTCGCCGAAGCGGCGCGTGAAAGCGAGGTGCGCGGAATCATTCATCTGCTGATTTTCAAACAGCACTAGCGAATAGCGGTTGATTGCATCGTCGATTTGCGCAAAGGTTTTCTCGTCCAGGGTTTGCGCCAGGTCGACACCCGAGATTCGGACGCCGAACTCTTCGTGAATGGGGGTGATGTTCATACTACGCTGACAGGCGCTGCAAAAATGACTCGATTAAAATCAGTTCCCGCAGCTTCAGGCGAGTTCTTCGGCAAAGTGGCAGGCAACATGGTGTTTACTGCTCAGTTCCCGCCATTCCGGCACTTCTTTGCGACAGCGATCCTGCGCATGCGGACAACGGGTATTAAAGCGGCATCCCGGCGGCGGGTTGATCGGGCTTGGGATCTCGCCTTCGAGACGCTGTGCGTTACCGCGAACATCCGGATCCAGCGACGGAATCGCCGACAGTAGCGCCTTGGTGTAGGGGTGCGAGGTTTCGGAAAACAGTTTACGCGTCGGTGCGGCCTCAACGATCTGCCCGAGATACATAACCGCGACGAAGTCACAGGTGTGTGCAATCACACTCAAATCATGGCTGATAAAGAGGAAAGTTATTCCACTCTCGCGCTGGATCGAGTTAAGCAGATTCAATACATCCGCCTGAATCGATACATCGAGCGCGGCGACACTTTCGTCGGCGACGATGAATTTGGGATCCGATACCAGCGCTCGCGCGATCGAGATACGCTGGCGCTGACCACCGGAGAACGCATGCGGGAAACGTCGCAGATGTTCCAGGTTGAGTCGACACTTGGCCGCTATTTCACGCACCCTGGCGTCGGTCTCTTCCCGACCCGATGTCAAGCCCATGACTTCCAGTGGCTCGGCGATGATGTCGCGCACCGTCATCCGGGGGCTAAGCGCCGCGTAGGGATCCTGAAATATCAATTGTGAGCGCTTACGATAATCCTTGAGTTCATCGCCCTGCAGGGTGCCGAGGTCGTAGGTGACATCGTCATCTGTAAAAACGACCTCACCATGACTGATCGGCGCCGCCTTTAGCATCGCGCGACCCAGTGTAGTTTTGCCCGAGCCTGATTCACCCACCAGCCCGAAGAAACTGCCCTTTTCGATCTCGATGTTGATCCCCTCGCAGGCGCGCACCACGGGGCGTTCGCCAAATCCCAGTTTTCGCAACGGAAAGTGCACCGACAGATTACGCGCCGCGATCAATACATCACTCATGACTCGTCCCCTTGTGTCGCCAGGTGGCAAGCCACCTGGTGATTGGCGCTATCGCTCGTGTAAACCGGTATCTCGGTACGGCATCTTTCAGCGATTGCACCCGATTCGACGCAGCGCGTGTGAAAAACGCAACCCGAGGGACGATCCAGCGGCGAGGGAATATCACCCGGTACCGGGGTTAGCGGCGCCTCAAGATCATCCAGCTTCGGCAGCGAGTTCAATAAGCCGCGGGTATAGGGATGCGCTGGAGAATTGATAACCTGGCGCACGGTTCCGGTTTCTACCAGGTTACCGAGATACATGACCGCCACCCGATCGGCGGTTTGCGCAATAACGCCCAGATCATGGGTAATAAACAGAATCGACATATGAAACTCGTCGACCAGGTCCTTCATCAGGTCGATGACCTGGGCCTGGATGGTAACATCGAGTGCGGTGGTCGGTTCATCGGCGATCAGCAACCTGGGCTTGGTCGACAGCGCCATCGCAATCATCGCGCGCTGACGCATACCACCGGAAAACTCAAAAGCGTACTGGCCAAAGCGCTGCGCCGGTTCCGGAATGCCCACCCGGGTTAGCATTTCGATCGATATTTCCTTCGCCTTTGCCGAGGTCATATCCGAATGAATCATCAATTGCTCGACCATCTGCTCACCAATGGTAATCGCCGGGGCAAAACTCGCCATCGGTTCCTGAAAGATCATCGAGATCGCACCACCACGAATGATCTTCTGCTCCTGGGGGCGTTTTAGCGACAGTACTTCGATATCCTGTCCATCCACATTCAGCGTAATATGGCTGCTGTCATCGTAAACCGAATTCTCGGCATTGAGCATCATCAATGCCTTGGCGGTTACCGATTTGCCGGATCCACTTTCACCCACTAATCCGAGCACTTCGCCCGGTGCGATATCGAAAGACACGTTGTTGACCGCGGTTACCAGGCCTTCGTCGGTCTTGAAGCGCAGCGTCAAATCTTTTACGGAAATCAGCGGACTGGTCATTTTTTGGTGTCCGCATAAGGATCCGCGGCATCACGCAGACCGTCGCCGACAAACACGAAGGCGAGCACCAGCGTGATGAAGAATATGACCGGAATGAAATTCCACTGGTAATTGAGCAGTACATCCGCCTTGGTCACATTTTGCAGCATGACGCCGAGCGAGTTAACCGGTTCCTTCAGCCCCAGGCCGATAAAGCTGAGCGCCGTTTCGGAGAGCACCATGTACGGGAACGAGATGATCAGGTCGACGATGATATAGCTGGTAAAACTCGGCAGCAGGTGGCGCCGGATGACATGGCTTGCAGAAGCACCGCACAATTGTGCGGCGAGCACATACTCCTGGTTGCGCTCGGTTAACAGGTGCGTACGCACCCGCCTCGCCAGCGTCGGCCAGCCGATGAAACCGAGAAGCACGGAGATGAAAAAGAAACGCATCTCCGAGCTCCAGGTATCCGGTATGAACGCCGCCAGCGCCATGAATAGCGGTATCGCCGGAATGGTGCGCACCGCATCGGTAATCATCTGCAGCACCGAGTCGATCCAGCCGCCGTAGTATCCGGAGACGCCGCCGATCATCAACGCCAGCACAAAGGCGATCAAAACACCGATCGTACCCACCGCCAGCGATGTATTGATCGCATGAAAGGTCCTCGAGTAGATATCCTTACCCGTAGCATCGGTGCCGAAGAGGTGGATCTTGCCCTCATCGACGCCAAACAGGTGCGTCCTGAAGGTCATACCGAGCATGGTATATTTATCGCCCTCCGGGAAAAACACAACGTAGCGACGCTTGTCCTTGTTGACCTTGGTCACCCAGCGGAAATTAGTCTCGATCGAGCGGGTTCGTTCAAAGGTATAAATAAAGGGTCGGAAGGAAAAGCCATTTTCATCCCAGAACTTCGGTACGTTCGGCGCGCCGTTCTGGTAGTCCGGATTGCGACCCTCGATGGTGGGATCATAGGGCGTCAGGAAGGAAGCAAACATCCCCGACAGAACCAGGATAATGAGTACCGCCGCCCCGGCCATCGCGGCACGTTGTTTTTTAAAGCGGGTCCAGATCAACTGCCCCTGGGAAGCGGTAAAATAGGCCTCCTTGCGACTTTGATCTACATTTACATCGGTTTCTTCAACGGTTGCCGTATCTGCCATCTCGATTATCCCAGAATACTGCGGCGAACCCGCGGATCGGTCAGCGCCAGGATGATGTCGGTGACAAAATTGATGCCGACGATACTGGCGGTGAGCAGGAATATAATCGCACCTGCTAGCTGCTGGTCATTCGATCGGGCCAGCGCCTCGATCAGCAGGGCCCCTGCTTCTGTCAAGGTTAATATCAACGCGACGATCGGCAGCTCGTTGAAGATTCGGTTCAGGTCAAAGCCGAGCGAGTTGATGATTGGCCCGAGGGAGTGTCGCGCCGGATAACGCCACAACAGGCGGCGCCCGGTAACGCCGCGTGCAGCGGCGGCGAGCACGTACAATTTACCCACTTCGTCGGACATCAGCGCGCGCACGGTCTGAATCGCAAACGCGGTCGCCGACCAGCCGAGAATAAATACCGGCAACCAGGCGCGCGACAGGAAATCCATGAGCCGCTCGTAAGACCAGGCGGCATCGCGAAATTCCTTGGAAAACAACCCGGTCAGGCTGTCGCCGAACATCACGGTCGAAAACAGCATGATCATCAGCGCCAGCAGGAAGTTCGGCATCGCGAGGCCAAGGTAGCTGACGAAACGCAGGCTATTATTAACGATTGGACTTTTTGACGTGGCCGAGATGATGCCGACCGGAATTGCAATCAGGTACGCGACCAGCAACGAGGTCAGACAGATGACCAGGCTGATCCAGAATTTCTCTCCTAACAGCTGCGCGATATTAACCCGCAGGATGCAGCTGTCACCAAACTCTCCCTGGAAGGCGTCAACAATCCACTTGCCCCAGCGAACCACATAAGGCTTGTCCAGCCCGAGACGGACGCGTTCGGCGTCGATATCAGCAACCGATATCTGGCTACCCTGTGTGTTTTTAAAGGCGAGGTAGCGTTCGGCGCAATCCCCGGGCACCATTTCCATCAGGCTGAACACGATGAACGACACCATGATCAGGGTGATGACCGCAAGCGTGGCACGCGTCGCGGCGAATTGCAGAAAATGGAACATCGGTGTTGCTTGCCCCCTCGTTTAGGCTCCTCCTGTGGTCATTCGACCCGGGAGGATTTTTTATTTTGGCTGCGGGCAAGCATAGCCCGCAGCCAATTTTACTGTCAACTAACCGATCTTACTCGTCCAGCCACCACTGCGTGGGCCGGTACGGATAGGAACGATAGTATTCAAACGAGTGCGTCTTGTACTCAACGAAATTTTTCACCACGTTGCGATGATAAATCGGCGCTGGCACCTGGACCGTACCGATAAACAGCAGGTTTTCAACCAGGTTCTGCACCAGGCGTGCACCCAAAGCGTCCGATTCCGGCGTGCCCACGGAGGTGGACTGGAACGCGTTGATGTCTTTTATCATCTGTTTCGCGTAATCCGGCGGTTCTACGCCGCTGGCGCCCTTCGAATCGATCCATTCGGCCCACAGCATGTTGGTGCGCACGGTGAAGTAATCGTGATAAGGCGGTACCCAGATCTGGTTGGTTCCCAGCACGATCGCGAGCGGCTGACCGTTGCGCCACATGGTGACATCGAGCTTGTTGGACGATTGCGCAGAACGGTACTCATCCGGGGTAACCTCCTTGACCGTGGTCTGGATGCCGACAGCACCCCAGTGCTGACCGACGAGTTCGACCAGCGCGGCTGGCGCGCCCTGTACCGCAAACTGCAGGTTGATAACCAGCTTTTCACCGTTGGGCAATTCCAGGAAGCCATCACCGTCGACGTCCTTCAAACCAGCCCGCGCAAGCGTTGCGCCTACGCG
>CAWCBX010000105.1:0-4859 GCA_963793595.1 uncultured Gammaproteobacteria bacterium
CCTTTAATCACCAGCACCTTGGCCGGGGGAACCTTGCCCGCGGCGGTAATCTGGCCGGCGAAAAATCGACCGAACAGGTTGGAAGCCTCTATGACCGCGCGATATCCGGCGATATTAGCCATCGAACTCAGGGCGTCCAGTTTCTGCGCGCGGGAAATACGCGGAATGCTGTCCATCGCCATCGCGGTGGCCTTCTTTTTGGCAAGCCGTAACAGCAATTCCTGGTTCTGCGCCGGCCAGATGAAGCTGATCAGGTTGGCGCCCTTCTTCATTAAATCGACTTCGTGCCGATCCAGTTCGTTATTGTGTTCCGGGGGACGTACCTTGATGATGACGTCTGCCGACCAGACGTTTTCTGCATCCTCACCGATTTTGGCACCGGCTTCACGGAAAACATCGTCACTGAAACTCGCGCCGGCACCGGCGCCCGTTTCGATGATTACCTCGAACCCGGCCGCAATGAACTTCTGCACCACCTCGGGAGACGCGGCGACGCGCTTTTCCTCGGCATGAATTTCCGCAGGTATTCCTATGATCATTTGTTGCCGCCCCTGATTTGTTTTGTAAGTGAAAAGTGCCCGCTAGAAGCAGCCTGTCTGAATATACCCAATATCCGGGTCTTGTGTAACAGAATTCATTCTACCGCGTTCAGCCGTTCTCGTGGACACCCTTCTCGTATGCGTGCATCATTCTGCACCAAACATCTACCCCTGAATATGCGATTATCCGATTCAAGCTATGCAATTTTTAGATTCTATCCTGCAAAAGGCCCGTGACCATCGGCAAACTATCGTACTCGCCGAGGGTGAAGACCCGCGCATTATCAGCGCCGCGCAACGCGCGCAGGCTGATGGTATCGCAAATTGCGTGCTCATCGGCAAGACCGACATTATCCGGCAACAGGCCGATGAGTCAGGGGTTAGCTTAACCGACATTAGAATCGAAGACCCGGGTAGCTCACAATATCACCAAAGATATAGTCAGGAACTGTGGCAACTGCGTAAACAAAAGGGCATGACCCTGCAACAGGCCGAGCGGCAGGCCCTGGATCCACTGTGTTTTGCCGACCTGATGCTGCGCGCCAACGATGCCGATGGTTCGATTGGTGGCGCCGTTTACACCACCGGTGACCGGGTTCTTTCCGCGCTTAGAATCGTCGGCGTCAAGCCTGGTTACAATTCGGTATCGAGCTTCATGCTGATGCTGTTTGAAGCCGATTACCATGAGCCTAAACAGGCGATGGTGTTCGCCGATTGCGGTCTGCAGGTCGATCCCGACGCGCAGCAACTGGCTGAAATCGCGGTCGCAACCGCCAGTTCGGCGCGCCAGTTCATCGACGATGAGCCGCGCGTCGCAATGCTGTCGTTTTCTACCGATGGCAGTGCCAGGCATCCCCTGGTGCAGAAGGTGCGCGATGCTACCGAGCAGGCGCGCCGGCTGATGCCCGATATCGCGGTAGAAGGCGAAGTCCAGCTCGATGCGGCAATCGTGCCTGCGATCGCGGCGCAAAAGATTTCTGACTCGCGGATCGGCGGTCGTGCGAACGTGTTGATATTCCCTGACCTGAATGCCGGCAATATCGGCTACAAGCTGGCCCAGCGCTTCGGTGGCGCGATTGCGATCGGACCGATTTTACAGGGGCTGAACCGCCCCGCCAACGACCTGTCTCGCGGTTGCAGTACCGACGACGTCTATTACCTGATCGCACTCACCGCGGTGCAATCCCGGGCTTAACCATTCCCGAGTCATCCTCGCACCCTCCAAAGTCATTCCTGCGGTAACGGCGGTCCAAGGTACTGGAATCCTGCGGCTCCCCAGTTTCAGTGTCATTACCGCGCAAGCGGCGGTCCGACGTAGCGGAATCTCGTAATGGTGTGCTGGTTGGGAGATTCCCGCTTGCGCGGGAGTAACTTTGGGGGAGGGTGCGGGAATGACCTGGTCGATGCGTGGGGTGTTACGAGATTTCCTCGGGCAGTTCGAGCCGGTCGAGCAGGGCTTCGACTTCTTTGTGCACCGCCACCATGGATTGCGGGCGAGCCTTCGGCTCGACCGCCATCATTTTCACAATTAATTTTGATACTTCGGGTGAAGCTTCTTCATTGATTTTCATAATCGGCGGTGCGTTACCATCGCGATGCATCGACAGTACTTCCATCGGCTTACCGATATAGGGCAACTTGCCGCTGAACATGTAATAGGCGATGACTCCCAGTGAGTAGATATCGCTGCGATCGTCGGCATCGCCGCCCTCGGCACGCTCGGGCGCGAGGTAAGCGGGACTACCGATAATCGAACCCGTCTGGGTCAGGGTGGCTTCGGCGGCAGTACCGGCCGAGGCGATCCCGAAATCCACGATCTTCACCAACCATTTATCGTCGATCAGGATGTTACTGGGCTTCAGATCACGATGTATGACTCCCTGCTCGTGCGCGGCCGCCATGCCACCGGCGATCTGGTGGAGAATCCTGAGTCCTTCGACGGTTTCGAAAAATTTAATCTCTTTCAGCACCGCCTCGAGTCCACGGCTGTCGAAATACTCCATGGAGATCGCGCAGACGCCGTCTTTAAGCAGAATATCGTGCACGCGAATCACGTTACGATGGCTCACCTTACGCGCGTATTTTACCTCGCGCTTGAAGCGCTCGGCCGACTGCTGGTCCACGGTCAGCTCGGGCAGCATGAACTTCAGTATCAATGATTCGTCGACCATGTCGTCTTCGGCCAGCATCACTCGCCCCATCGCGCCTCGACCAATCTCTTGCTTGATGTGGTAGCGGTCCATCCACACTTCGCCGGGTCTGAGTAAATCCAGTGGCGAGACATACGCCGGCCTGAGTGAAGCGGTCGCATCACCAAATAGCGGCAGGTCGACCACGCCGGTACTGGTGTTCGATTTTTCGTCTATCTGGATATCCGGCAGGTCGAAGTCCCTGGTGATTTGCGACATCAGCATCTTGCCAAACTCCCGCATTTCGTTGGTCAGCACGGGGAGGTTCCAGAGTATGTTGTCGCGCACGTTGGCCGCGTGTTTCTCCGTGGTGATCGCCTCGATGGTCTCGAGCGAGGCGCGTTGCACGTTCGCCTGTTCGTGCTTGAGTCCGTCGAAGGCTATTTCGAGTCCCTTGCCGAAACCGAGCTGCTTGACCGCACGCAACACCAGTACGTAGTCTTCGGGATAAGCTTCAACCTGTTTCTTCAGGATCGCAATCGCGGCGCGATTGGTTGACCTGGAAAGCGACTGGATCGCGCGTTCCCGCACCTGCCAGTTGTCGCTGAGCGCGAATTCCTCGATCTTGCCGAGGTCCTCGTCACCAATCAGGTTGATGACCAGCGTCTGTGCTGTGTTACGCACAAACTCATCCTTGTGATCGGTCAATTCACGTGCCACCTCCGACAGGTTTTCATTGGAAACCTTCTGCACGCAGGCGACTGCCTGCTGCTGGGTCCAGTCGTCCTCGATCATCAGGCGCCTGAGGAATTTTTCGAAATTATCCCGGTCCGCATTGACAGCGATGATGCGGGCAAAGAATTCGTTCAGTTCGGTCGACTTCGAGGTCAGGTAGGCCGACAGGTGCGGCACCAGGTCGGCGTCGGCCTGCTTGGCGATAATCTTGAGCACCAGCTCCAGCTCAACACCTGACATCGATTCCGTATAAGGCAATAAAACCGATGCATCAAAATCGATCTTTAAGCGGTCCAGCGTCTTCAGCGCTTCGAGAACAACAACCTTGTTGGAATCATCTAAAAAGCGGACGACAATTAACGGGATCTTGGGCTGGTTGACGCTACCGAAGTAATTCAACAGGTTGATTTTAAATATCGGGCTCTCGATTTTGTCGAGCTGAAAACTGAGCTCCGATAAATCGACAGGTTGTTCGCTACCCTCGACCAGTTTCAGCAACTGGATAGCGTAATCCGACTCCAGTTTTAAAGCGTGGTTGATGATATCTTCCGGCTTTAGCGACTGCTGCTGTGACGCGAGCACTTCGATAACCTCGGACAGGGACGCGCCAGGTTCATGCAAGCGCTGAAACAGTTTGACAGAGTCGATCGCCGTGGTGTGCGACAGGATGTCGCTGGCGGCTTCACGGAATTCCGTATCGTTATGCGACAGTACGCCGAGGAAGTACTCCTCTGAAAAACCCTCGACCGATTCCCGGCAAATATTTTTCAGCACTTCCTTGTGGGGTTCATCTGCCTGCGTAATCGTCATCAGCACCTTATCGAGGTTATCGCTGACCGCTTCCCTGATTTTCCCGATCAACGACAGGCCCTTCTTGCCATCGAGATCCTTGCATTCAAGAAACTGGTTAAGCGTTCGATTGAATAAGATGTTGCCGAGTTTTGCCATATGGAACAGTAATATCTTACAGGCGAGTCAGCCTGCTATCTTTTCCGAGAATTTGTCAGGTTAGAAATTTAAGTATAGATGAGTATCAGAAAACAAAAATGGCAAAAAACCAATTTTTTTCAATCATTTGCGGGCATTCAGAAACGCCGCCAAATGGAATTTTCCCTGCTCCGGCAGATAGCTCAACCCGGTTGCAACCGGGCATGCATAGCGCGCCAGGCAACCCCGGGAATGGCATTGTGCCTGCGGGGTTTGCAGCAAAAAGCTGGCACAGCGATCTACATCGTAGCCAGTACCATCAAAAGCGTCGACCGGGCAACGATGCAGGCAGGGCCGGGTGGCACAGGCAAGGCAGGGAGACCCGGTCTGAAGCGGTTTCTCCGGGCTGTCGAATTCAGCACCCAGCAGCGCAAATCGATACGAATGCCAGAGCCCGAACTCGGGATGCATCATCACGCCAACAGGTGATTGCTCGAGCGCTTCGGCGCGCTGTGCCCATTGCTGAAAC
>CAWCBX010000106.1:0-33706 GCA_963793595.1 uncultured Gammaproteobacteria bacterium
TGTTGCACAATACGACGCCGACACCGTAAGCCGCATGAAGCAGGCCGGTGCGATCTTCATCGGCAAGAACAATCTGCATGAATTTGCCTACGGGGCGACCGGCGAGAATACGCTCCATGGCACGCCACCGAATCCCTACGACCATTCGCGTCTCGCCGGAGGTTCGAGCAGCGGCTCGGCAGCGGCCGTCGGCTATGGCCTGTGCGCTGCGGCACTCGGTACCGACACCGGTGGCTCGGTGCGCGCGCCCGCAGCATTATGCGGGCTGGTTGGTTTCAAACCGACCTTCGGGCGCATCAGCACCGAGGGTGTCATTCCCTACTCATGGTCACTGGACCATGTCGGCACTCTGACCCGCAGCGCTGCCGATACCGCGTTGTTGTTTAACACCCTGGCCAGCAACGTACAGACTCCGACCGCGGCAATACTGGAGGGGTTGCAGATTGGTATTCCCGAAAACTTTTTTTTCGAACGCGCCGACACTGAAATTCTCGACAGTATCGATCGTCTGATGAATTTTTTACGCGGTGCGGGTGCAAAGCTCATACCGGTAACCATGCCCTCGATGGAGCACACCCGCACCGTATCGCTGACGGTACAAATGCCCGAGGCATTGTCATATCATAATCGCTACCTCGAACAACGCGGCGCTCTGTACAGCCAGGACTTTCGCGCCGGGCTGGCATTGGCTCAATGCTTGCTGGCCGAGCAATACATTCGTGCCAAACGTTTTATCGAGTCTTACCGGCGTGACATGGACAAGGTTTTCGACGGGATTGACTTTTTACTCACGCCGGCCACGCCGGCAATCGCCCCCAAAATAGGAACCGTCGAAGTGACCATTGATGGACAGGCCGAACCCGCGGGGAACGCGATAACCCGTTACACGTCGTTTTTTAACATGACCGGGCATCCGGCAATTACCCTCCCCTGCGGCATGCACAGCGAGGGCTTGCCAATCGCGGCGCAATTCATCGGCAAGCACTTCGGCGATGAACCGTTGATCGCTGCAGCAACCCTGATCGAATCCAGTTACGACTTCAAGATGCCGCTTCCAGACATTAAGTAACCGGCATACCCTGCTCTAAATCAGTCCGCTGAGACAAGGCAATAACCAGGGGCACAAAGCAGAAATCGCGAGGCTGGAACAACCGGTTCTAGCCTGTCTAGCCGGCACTTTTGTTTTCAGCTCGCTCGCATTTTTCGTAAATAAATCTAAGAGTTGTCGACAGGCTGCAGTCGGCCGACCTTCCCTTCAGGTATTTAGCTGATTTCGGTGAAACTGCTTAACAGGTATACAGTTAACGGAACTGGCGTCTCGCAGGAATACGCAAGCGAAGCTCACTGGATCCGGGATAACTGACCGGGTTTACACTCCAACCACCGCCATAAACAATTCGCGAGGTGATTGATCAAAGTCAATTAAAATATATTCAGCCACTTTAAACTGGACCCCCCGATTATTAATAATAACCAGAGGTAGCAATGAAAATACAAAAAGCAGGGCTTAGTGGCCTGATCGTATTACTGGCGGTAGTCTTAATGGCTCCGCTCACAGTCATGGCAAAAGAACGCGTTGTTTTCAGCGGCGGACCCGCAGGCGGCACTTTCCAGGTAGTAGCCAATGCAATGCAGGTCTACAAGCCGATCAAGGAATCAGCGGATTTCAAAGTCAGGGCCCAGTCGTCAGCCGGCTCGGTGGAAAACTTGCGCAAGGTGAATTCCGGCAAAGCCCAGATGGGAGTGGTTTATTCCGGGCACGTTTATCTTGGCAGAAACGGCAAGATGAAAAACGATCCCAAAAAATATGAAGACGTCATGGCAGTCGCCTGGCTGTATGGCGCTCCGGCACAGCTGATCGTGCGCAAGGACTCGGGTATCAACAGCACCGCCGACCTCGTCGGCAAGAAAGTTGGCGTCGGCAATGCGGGTTCGGGTGCTTTCGCTAACTGTGAACTGTTCTTTACCCACATGGGGATCTGGGACAAGATCGAGCGCAATGCCATGGGCTACAACGACGCGGCCCAGGCCTTCGGCAACAACCAGCTGGACGCTTTCTGGCTGTTTACCGCATTTCCCAGCGGCGCGGTCATCATGGCGGCCCAGACCAACGACATCGAAATGGTCAGACCTCGGTATGGATGCTGAGAAATCAGGTTTTTTCGAACAGTATCCCTACTTTTCCAAGATCACGGTGCCGGCAGACACCTATCGCGGCGTCGATTACGCAAGCCCGTCGTTTCAGGATTCCGCGCTGTGGGTAGCCAATTCGAAGGTCTCGGACGACACGGTTTACAACATGTTGTCGATGATTTACACCGACGAAGGCCTCGCACACATGCTGGAACAGAAAAAGACCTTCAAAAACATGAGTCTGGATACCGGTGCCCAGGGAGTCGTGACACCCTGGCATCCCGGTGCGGTCAAGTTCTGGAAAGAAAAGGGAATGATGTAATCAATAAAAACGGGGGCGGATAAACCGCCCCCATTCAAATAGCGCTGGATGTCGAAGCAGGGAAGCCCGACTTCAACAATAAATCATAGAACGAGGGGGAGCGCTCATGCGAGTAGACGAAATGAACAAGGTCGAACAGGTACTGTTCGATGCCATGGCGCTCGGCCTGGTGCTCTTTTATTCCTACTCGGCGGTTATTGCTCCGGCCGCCACCCAGTATCACCGTGGCATCTATGTCATCGTCACCTATGTCCTGGTGTTCTTGGTGTATCGCTCCAGCCGGCCGAATCGGGCGCTCTCTCGATTATGTGCTGATCCTGGGTTCGATCGTGACCCTGGGTTACTGGATCGTTAATTTTGAAGTGATCAACTATCGTGCCGGCGCCGAGACCGAGCTCGATAAATGGATGGCGATGGTGGGCGTGCTCATCGGCATCGAGGTGGCGCGCCGGGTGGTCGGCATCGTCTTTGTCATCATGGGCACGATCATGATCCTGTATGGCATCTTCGGTGACTACCTGCCCGAACTGATTTCTCACGCCGGCGATACCTTCCCGGATCTGTGCACCAGTATTTTTTACAAGAGTGACGGCGTCTTCGGCATTATGGCAAACGTCCTCGCGACCTACATCATCCTGTTCGTGATCTTTGGCGCATTTCTCGAAAAATGCGGGGCGCAGCGCTTCTTCATCGATCTTCCGCTGGCCGCGGTCGGCCACAAGATAGGCGGTCCCGGCAAGGTAGCGGTTATCGCCAGCGGCCTGTTCGGTTCTATTTCAGGCAGTGCCATCGCCAACACGGTGTCTACCGGCGCCTTTACCATTCCGATGATGAAAAAGGCGGGTTTCGAGAAACACGTCGCCGGCGGCATCGAGCCGGCTGCATCGACTTGGCGGGATGTTCATGCCGCCTATTATGGGCGCGGGTGGCTTCATCATGGCGGAGATGACCGGGTTGCCGTATTCGCAGATCATGCTGGTGGCGATCTTCCCGGCGCTGATGTACTTCTTCAGCGTCTTTATGATGGTCCACTACTACGCCAAGAAGAACAACATCGTCGGCGAGAAAAGTGAACAAAGTGCCTCTGAAATATTCAGGAAAGAATGGTACTACATCCTGCCACTGGCGTCGATCACGGTTTTGATGCTGATGGGTTTCTCGCCCGGTTACTCGGCCATTCTGGGCATTGTTACCTGCATCGTCATCAGCTGGTTCAGGAAAGACACGCGCATCGATGCCAGGGGTTTCGTGCGCGCATCACGGGCAGGCGCTGAGGCCAGCCTGAAAATTGGTGCGACGGTCGGAGTCATCGGAATCATCATCGGGGTGCTGACCTACAGCGGGCTCATACTGACATTCGCGGATATCGTCATCGAACTGGCCGATGGCAAACTGTACTGGACCATTCTGCTAATCGCCCTGGCCTCGCTGGTTCTCGGCATGGGTGTTCCCGTGACCGCCGCCTACTTGATAACAGCCGTGGTCGCGGTCCCGGCGCTGACCCATCTCGGCGTCAACTTGCTGGCCGCGCATATGATCGTTTACTGGCTGTCACAGGATTCCAATATCACGCCGCCAGTGTGCATCGCCGCCTTCGCCGGCGCGACCATCGCCAAGGCCAACATGTGGGCGACCGCGTGGATCGCGTTCAAGTTCGCCAAGTTCCTTTACCTTGCGCCGTTCATATTTGGCTACGTGCCGGCGTTTTCGCTCGACGGCAGTGCAACCGATATCCTGATCACTTTCGTGCTGGTCTTTTTCGCTACCTGGGCCTACAGCTGGCTCCTGAGCGGTATCTGGATGAAGCGTAAATTGCAGACCTCTGCAGGAGAATAAATTTTATGTCCAGCCAGGACCCTTTACCGCTAGTCGAATACAGAAAAATTCTCTATGTCACCGACCTGTCCGAATCCGGCAGGCAGGCATTCCCTCATGCCGTTGCCATTACTCGCCGCAATAACGCTCAACTGACGGTTTTCCACGTGGTGGACAACCGTGACCTGCAAAGCCTGGAGAGCTATATCAGTAGTGAATTGTGGGACGAGCTAAGCAACAGAAACCTGGACGATGCAAGAAAGATGCTGCTTGAACGCAAGCATGACGATTTCGCCATCAAGAATATCGAAGAGTTTTGTGAAGACAATCTCGTGAATCAGCCCGAGCAGCCCGTGCTGAGCTATGAAGTAAAAGTGGAGACCGGCGAACGGCTGGAAAAAATTCTTGAGGAAGCACATGGCGGTGGATACGATTTACTGGTCATCAGTAAACACGGCAACCGGGCATCGGTAAAAGATGCGGTCATGGGCGATACCACTCGACGAATTATGCGCCGCTGCAGGATTCCCGTGCTGGTGGTGCCGCTGAACGAGTAACAGGACAGTAGCCCGACCGCCCGCCTGACATAAAGTCATCCTGGCCATAGCAGGCTTTGGAGTAGTTTTGAGGACACAATGTAACTCCCACGAGTGTCGGCTCCTGACCGAAGGACGAAGCTCGTCGGGCGCAGCTGAACGTCTCCTTTGGAGAAAAAACCCTGAAAATCTTTTAATTTACGGCGACAGCATACCTAAATCCAGCTCTTTAACTCGTACCCCATGGTTCGTCATTTATTGTATTTTAAGGGGTTACTGATGTTCAATATCGTTAGAACCACTAACCAAAGGAAAAACTATGAAGCTTGTCTCCGTCACGGCATCACCGTTTGTGCGCAAAGTCCGAGTGCTGATTCTGGAACTCGGTCTTCAGGATACCGTCATATTGCAGGACGCCGGTGCGGTCACGCCGGTTTCGAACAACACAGGCCTGAATGCGGTTAATCCGCTGGGCATGGTGCCGGCACTTGAGCTCGATGACGGCAGCAGCCTGTATGACTCACCGGTCATCTGTGAGTATCTGAACCAGATTGCCGATGGCCCCTTTTTGCCGGTGGATGCTTTGCGCCGATTTCAAACCCTCGGGTTGCAGGCTCTCGGCGATGGTATCCTCGATCTTTCAGTGGCCCTGCGATACGAAACCGCAGTGCGTCCAGAAGCACTGCGCTGGCAAGACTGGATCGATCACCAGAATGAAAAAATCGTCCGCGGACTCGATGCTTTGGAATCGAAATGTCTGCAATTTGAAGCATCGCCTTTAATTGGGGAAGTCACCATCGCCTGCGCATTGGGTTACCGGGATTTTCGCTATGCGGATAATGACTGGCGGGTTGGTCGCCCTGCTCTGACGGCCTGGTTTGAAGCGATCATGCAGCGCGAAAGCTTGCAGCAAACGATACCGAGTTGATATGTGAGAGAGAAGCTGACCGGGTATCGCGAGAACGCCACAACAGAAATGAAGCAGCCTATAAAAAATAACGGTTTAACAAATATTCTTTATTATTGGATCCCCAACAAAACGACGGCACACGGACAGGAGGTACTAAGGATGTGCTTCCTGATTCGTATTTCCTTACAAATAAATGGTTTCGTCTCCTGGCTGCCAAAACGGATTTTTGTTCATTACCCTTTGAAACAAATCGCTACCAAGCATTGTATTCAACCAGCTTCTGACCGACGCATACTCACAGCGCTCGAACCAGGAGGCATCAACCCCGGCGAACTGACGGATGAAAGGAAAAATTGCCACATCGGTGAGGCGCCATTGGCTGTCACTCAAATACGGGTGAAGGATCAACAATTTATTCAATTCTTCCAGAAAAACCTCCGCTCGACAGGTTTTTCTGCATTACCTGAAACATTCGCTGCCAAGCATGGTATTTAACCAGTTTCTGACCGACGATACTCGCAGTGCTCGAACCAGCATCAACCCCGGCGAACTGGCGATGAAAGGGAAAATCGCCACATCGGTGAGGCGCATTGGCTGCCACTCAAATACGGGTGAAGGCTCAACAATTGATTCAGTTCGCCAGAAACTCCGCTCATACGATGCTCGAGTTGACTGAAGCGGGGGTGGCGGTCAGCGTATTTGTAATAATCCAGCAAGGGTTTGAATTCTTCATCAAATCGCTGAATGAGTCCTGTGAACGTCTCGTCAATATCCAGCCAGCGCTGCGGGTCAGATTGGGACAGGCTCCAACGCATTATGTCCAGGCTTTCATCGAGCACCTGTCCGTCCTTCAAGGCCAGAACCGGGACGGTTGCCCTGGGCGATAGTTGCAGCATGGAATCAGGCATAGCGCTGAGTTTCACTTCACGAAGTTCTACCTGAATGCCACTATAGACCAGCGCCATACGCGCGCGTATGGCAAACGGACAACGGCGAAATGAGTAGAGGATTGGCATCGTATTCACTGACTAGCGCTCATTGAAGCAGTAACTGCCGCCCCCTGGATTTTACTTAGGAAGCTTCTGCCAGTCGCGCCAGGCGTTGCTCTTCTTCGAGCATGGCCTGCTTGATTTCTTCGAGTACCGCGTCAACGTCTGGATCTAACTCGATCGCGTCATACTCGCCACTGAGCGCGACCTCCGGATGTAACTCGCCAGCCTCGTATAATGCCCAGATTTCTTTGGCGTATCGAGTATTCAGTATTTCAGGGGCATACAAGCCATAGTAGGTGGTGATTTTATTAATATCACGCGCGAGTAATCGTTCGGCATTGTTATTGGCTGCCGCGTTTACCACCTGCGGCAGATCGATAATGACCGGGCCATAGTCGTCGACCAGCACGTTGAATTCCGACAGATCACCATGCACCAGGCCTTCGCAAAGCATGCGTACGACGTAACGCATCATCAGCTCATGATCTTCGATGGCCTGCGCGGCAGACATGGCGACGTCGTTCAGACGTGGCGCTTCAAATCCATCTTCGTCGCAAATCAGTTCCATTAGCAAAACGCCGTCGAAGCAGCCATAGGGTTTGGGCACACGTACGCCGACCCGGGCGAGTCTAAACAGTGCATCAACTTCGGTATTTTGCCAGACCTGCTCCTGCTCCTTGCGGCCAAAGCGTGAACCCTTCTCCATCGCACGGGCGCGTCGGCTATTGCGTACCTTTCGACCTTCCTGGTATTGCACTGCCTGTTTGAAGCCGCGTTTGTCGGCTTCTTTATAAATTTTGGCGCAGCGGATCTCACTACCACAGCGCACGATAAACACATCGGCTTCTTTTCCACTCATGAGCGGACGGATCACTTCGTCGACCAGGCCGTCCTCGACCAGGGGTTTGATTCGTTTAGGGATTTTCATCGCGGCCTTATACCCTAGTTAAGCCAAGTATGAAAGCAAATGCCTCACATCGATTATCCACTCGATATCTGCTCACTACGCTTATCGGACAGCGGTATACAAAAAGAAAACGCTGTGCAATCGGCCCAGTCAACCGGTTCCGGTGGTTAAACCCCGGGATAACAAGAGCTGAATCAGCGATTGCATATGCGTTTCGGTGAGACCCTCACGTTCAGTGAGCGAACTACTAAGGTTTGCCCCCGCCAGGGCGACTGGCGATTTTTGATGAAACAGGTCAAGCGCTTCGCCTGCACCGGCCAGTAAATCACGCATCACCACCGGACTGAGCATACCCGCAGCTTCCATCACCGGACAGGATACAATGTTATGCAACGCGGTAAGCAACTTGGGGCCGATAAATTGCGGTGACATCTTGCCCTGGTTCAGGCGCAGCAAGCGTTCCGCGGTATCGGTATAAAAATCAAGGAAATGATTGCCCTGGCGAAACATCAGAAAAGCGTTATGAACCTTAACATAAGATCAGATCTAAATTTACCCGCTTCAGCCGGTTGCACCCAGACTTCCCGTCCGAGCGTAAAATCATCTTCCGGCAGGACAAATTCGCCTGCGTTGAAGATCAGAAAATCGGCATCGCACCAGACCACGCAAGCGTAACCCCCGGCCAGCCCCTGCTGCAGGCTTTTGAGCCGTGCCAGATCACTTGCGATTACCCTTTGGGTTCCGGTTTTCTCATTTAAACCGGGCTCGAGCATATCGAAAATCTGATCATCTACAAATCGATAATCGTAACCCCTGGCCCGTGCCCAGTTCGCGACCGAATCCAGGCATGGCTGCAACCACGCGTAAGGTAGTGGGACACGATGGGACTGAATCACCAGTGTGGCGGACATTTTCATTGGGAACGATTACTCGAGCACGTCAGCTTATCATGTTATCTTTGCAACGTTTTGCACCGACCTAACAGGAAAAATTAATGAGTGATCCAACTATCGCGGACAACAAACCCGTCAAACTGGCCCTGGAAAAAGACAAAAAATATTACTTTTGCATGTGTGGCCTTAGTAGCAAACAACCATTTTGCGATGGCTCCCACAAAGGCAGCGATTTTACCCCGATGGCCTTCCAGTGTGACGAAAGCAAAGACTATTACCTGTGCCAGTGCAAGCACAGCGGCAACAAACCCTACTGTGACGGCAGCCATAAACAGTTCGGCGATGACCAGGTTGGCCAAAGTTCCAGTTAACCGACAGGTTTTACCGTCAGAATCACCTCCCGTAAAACCCGCTTGTGTTGCCGCCGGGCTAACGCATAAAATGGCGCCCTTTCAAGCCAGAATATATGGGGAATACTATGGGTGAATGTCCTGTTTGTGCAGCTGAAATCGAAATTGCCGCTGATGCTATTGCGGGTGAACTGGTGATCTGCGGAGATTGCGGTGTAGAACTCGAACTGCTCGGCACCGACCCGGTCAAACTGGCCGAAGCGCCTTCCGCCGAAGAGGACTGGGGCCAGTGAAAATCGGCCTGCTGCATTCGCTGATACGCAAAGAAGAAAAGCTGCTCATCGAAGCCTTCCGTAAAGCGGGTGTCGAACCGATTATGATCGATGATCGCAAACTGATCATGGATTTCCACTCTGCACCCGATGTCGACATCCTCGTCGAACGCTCGATCAACCATTCGCGGGCACTGCATGCGCTGCGGCTGTTCGAAAGCGCCGGGGTTTGTTGCGTCAATTCGCACAAGGTCGCGCAGATTTGCGGTGACAAACTGCTCACCACTGCGGCGCTCAAGGACCATGGCGTTGCGCAGCCGCAAAGCCGGGTTGCCTTTACCGAGGAATCGGCACTTGAAGCCATCGAGGAGCTGGGCTACCCGGTGGTGTTGAAACCGGCAGTCGGTTCCTGGGGTAGATTACTGTCCAAGATTAATGATCGCGACGCGGCGGAAACCGTGCTCGAGCACAAGACCGTGCTTGGCAGTTATCACCATTCGATTTTCTACATCCAGCAATATATCGAAAAACAGGGTCGCGACATCCGCAGCTTTGTTGTTGCTGACGAATGCATCGCGGCGATTTATCGCAGCTCGGATCACTGGATTACCAACACCGCGCGCGGCGCTGTGGCGAGTAAATGTGAAGTGACGCCTGAAATCGCGGAGATATCCCTGGCCGCAGCCAAAGCCGTGGGCGGCGGCATTGTCGCGGTCGACCTGTTCGAAAGCGATGATGGCCTGCTGGTCAATGAAGTCAACTACACGATGGAATTTCGCAACAGCATCGACACCACCGGTGTCGATATTCCCCAGGTGGTCGCTAACTACGTTGTTGGCCTGGTAAAACAATGATTAAAGTATCTATCGTCGGTGCCTCGGGCTACACCGGGGGCGATCTGCTGCGTATCCTGCTGTTTCATCCACAGGTCGAAATTCACCAGGTGACGTCGGAACGACACGCGGGCAAGCTGGTTTCCAGCGTGCATCCCAACCTGCGTAAAATCTGCAAACATAAATTTGTTTCAGCGGCAGAGCTCGAACCCTGCGACGTGATGTTCCTCGGTTTGCCGCATGGACAGATGATGAATCGCCTGTCCGAGTTCGAGAACCTGGCCGACAGCCTGATCGATCTATCCGCCGATTTCCGCCTGAATGACAACAATGCCTATGAGACCTGGTACGGCAAGCCGCATAGCTGCCCGCAGAAACTCGACGATTTTGTTTACGGCATCCCGGAACTGCATCGCGCTGAAATGCAGGGTGCGAAGCGCATCTCCGGCGCCGGCTGTAACGCCACCGCGACGATTCTTGCCTTGCACCCGCTTTACCAGGCGGGCGTGGTCGATTCCGCCGTGGTCGAGGTAAAAGCCGGTTCCAGCCAGGGCGGCAACGCGGTCAGCGAAGGCAGCCACCACCCGGAACGCAGCGGCGCGGTGCGCTCCTACAAACCAACCGCGCATCGCCACCTTGGTGAAATCCAGCAGGAACTCGGCGCTGACAATATCCATTTCTCGGCGACCTCGATCGAGATGGTGCGCGGCATTCTGGCGACCTGCCACGTTTTCCTGAACCGGGACCTTGAGGAAAAAGATATCTGGAAACTGTACCGTGGCGCCTATGGTGACGAACCATTCATACGCATCGTCAAGGAACGTAGCGGCATCCATCGTTACCCGGAGCCGAAAATCCTGGCCGGCAGTAATTACTGCGACATCGGCTTCGAACGCGACCCGCTCAGCAATCGGCTGGTGGTTATCAGCGCACTGGACAACCTGATGAAAGGCGCCGCCGGTCAGGCGGTACAGGCCTTCAACATCGCGCAGGGATTCGATGAAACCACAGGGCTCGAATTTCCGGGTTTGCATCCCTGATTCAACGCCGCCATGTGTCGCATTCTCTACGCTAGCTGCGCAACGCCATTTCCAATTGCGGAAAAGCTCAGGCCATTCGCCGAGTTGTCACGCAACAGCCGGGAATTCCAGGGCCACGGTTGGGGTTGTGCCTGGCGTACAGATGATGGCTGGCAGCAGTACCATGATATTCGTCCAATCTGGGAAGATGATTTGAATCAGTTCGACAGCACCCGCCTGCTACTGGTACATGCTCGCAGCGCGTTTCGCGATGAAGGCATCGTGGTGGAAAATAATATGCCCTTTTCCGATGGCGAGTCGGTATTCATCTTCAACGGCGAATTACGCGGGGTGCGCATCAAGTCGGAGGGCCGCATCGGTGCTGAAAAAATTTACAATTACATTCGGCGCTTCGACCAGGGAGACAAATGTGCCGCCACCGCGAAGGCGGTTGAAATCATCAAAAAACGCAGCTCCTATGTGCGCGCGATGAACATCATCCTCTCCGACGGCACGCAATCCTGCCTGTCGACCAGCTACTGCGAAGATACGGATTACTTCCAGATGCACCAAAAGCATGAGCAGGGTCTGCACCTGGTATGCTCTCAACCTTTCGCTGGAGACCAGGGCTGGACTCGCATCGATAACAATACGACGATAGAGCTATGATGCTGATAAAAATCGGTGGCGGCGAGCAGATAAACCTCGCGGCTACAATCGCGGACCTGGCGACGCTCGAACAGCCGTTTATCATTGTGCATGGCGCCAATGTGTTGCGCGATCAGCTGGCACAGAAGCTGGGTATGGAGAAAACGATTCTGACTTCGGTTTCAGGCTATACCAGCGTTTTCTCCGACCAGGATGCACTTGACGTTATCATGATGAGTTACTCGGGCTTGCGTAACAAGCAGATCGTTGAACTGTGCCAACGCAATGAGATTAACGCGGTAGGTTTGAGCGGACTCGATGGTCGCCTGGTACAGGGTGAACGCAACAAGGGTATCCGCGTGCGTGAAAACGGTAAAACCATGATCAAACGCGACCTGTCGGGCAAACCTCGCTCCATCAACACCGGGCTGCTAACCCTGTTGCTGGAGAATGGCTACTGCCCGGTGCTGACGATACCCATCGTCGACGAGAACGGATTTGCGATCAACTCGGAAAATGACGATATCGTCGCCCGGATTGCCACTGCACTCGAGATCGACACCGTCATTCAGTTAATCGAGGCGCCTGGATTCCTCGATGATCCTGCCGATGAGTCATCATTGGTCAGCAACATGAGTGTCAGCGAGTTACACCGCCGCGAAGCCAGCGTCGAGGGTCGTATCAAGCGCAAGCTGCTGGCGTTGACGCGACTTTGCGATGGCGGTAAAACACGCGTCATCATAACCGATGGCCGTGGTGAGCAGCCCATCATCAAAGCGCTAGATGGCGCAGGGACCCATATTCATGACTGATTACAAAGCACTGGAACACGAGTACGGGGTGCCATTGCAGCCCAAGCGGGATTTAGTCGCGGTCCGTGGTAGCGGCGCCTGTCTCTACGATGAAGCCGGACAGGAATATATCGATTGCGTCGGCGGAATTGGTGTTGCTTCGCTCGGCCACTCACATCCCAGGATTGTCGCGGCGATCCAGCAACAGGCCGAAACCCTGATCACCTGCCCCAATATCATGTACAACGACGTGCGCTCAAACCTGCTCAAAAAGCTGGTCGAGGTAACCCCGCAGGAGCCTGACCCGGGCTTACCTGTGTAATTCGGGCGCGGAAGCGATTGAGGCGGCGCTGAAATTTGCTCGCCTGCACACCGGGCGCACCAACTTTGTCACCGCGATGCGTGGCTTCCATGGCCGCACCATGGGTGCGGTCAGCGCCACATATACACCGAAGTATCGTGAGGCGTTCCAGCCACTGATACCGGGATTCGACTATGTGCCCTTCAACAAGATCGAAAAACTCGATGCCGCCGTAACCGACAACACGGCCGCGGTAATGTTTGAACTGGTACAGGGTGAAGGCGGGGTCAATCCAATCCAGGCGGAATACCTGGCAGCGGTACGCAAGCTTTGTTCCGAACGGGGTGTTTTGTTGATTATCGATGAAATTCAGACCGGCTTTTGTCGTACCGGCAGGTTCTTTGCCAGCGATCATTTTGATTTGCAACCCGATATGATGTGCGTGGCCAAGGCGATGGGCGGAGGCGTGCCGATAGGTGCGACCCTGCTGAGTGCCGATATTCATATCGAACCCGGCCTGCATGGCACCACGTTTGGCGGTAACCCGCTGGCCTGCGCCGCGGCACTGGCGGCGATCGACGTCTATCAGTCTGACAATCTGGCACAACGGGCCGCCGAACTCGGTGATTATTTCGAGACCCGGCTGAATGCGGCTGATCTTACGCAGGTACGTGCCGTACGCCGACTGGGTTTGATGATCGGCATCGAGCTCAAACAAAAGGTGCAGGACAAGCTGGCCGAGTTGCTCGCGCACCGTATCATTGCTCTGCCGGCTGGCCCGAATGTAATCCGTATGCTACCGCCGCTGGTCATCGAAAAAGAACAGATCGACCAGGTCGTTGCTGTATTGCGTGAAATATTAAAATAATCGCTCTACCTTATAGCTGCGTGAAAGTTGTCAGTTTTAGCGCCATTTCTTCACCAGTGGAAATCCTGGAATGGTGGCAGCAAACGAGATCCCCGCTTGCGCGGGGATGACAGTTTAGGGGCCTGGTGATGGAGAGTTGTCCGGGTTGATGGAAAAGTGCCCGTGGAGATGGAAAATCGTGAGGAGTAATGGCGAAATGCACCGGAATGGCGCATTAAATTTATATGTTTATAGTTAACTGTTGTTTTTTGTGAATTCAGTAATCTTATATACTGGTAGTTTCGCGTATCATCGAGTGTTCGAACCATGTCCAGTCCCGCTAATCTAGTTGAAATTAATATGACCAATAACCCAGACCTATCGTCCTATGGCATCCGCGACACCGCCGAAATTGTTTACAACCCCAGCTACGAAACCCTGTTCGCCGAAGAAACGGCCGCTGATCTGCAAGGCTACGAAGTTGGCTATCTGACCGAGTCCGGTGCGATATCGGTCGATACCGGCGACTTTACCGGTCGCTCACCCAAGGACAAGTACCTGGTTCGCGACGACACTACCCGCGATAAAATCTGGTGGTCGGACCAGGGCGAGAACGACAATAAACCGATCGATACCGATACCTGGAATTCATTACGCCAGTTGGTCACCGATCAACTCTCGGGCAAAAAACTCTTCGTGGTCGATACTTTTTGCGGCGCCAACCCCGAAAGCAGACTGAAGGTCCGCTTCGTCACCGAGGTCGCCTGGCAGGCGCATTTCGTGACCAACATGTTTATCCGCCCCAGCGCCGCAGAACTGACTGACTATGTGCCGGATTTCGTGGTGCTGAATGGTTCCAAGACATCCAACCCTGATTATGCCGCGATGGGCTTGAACTCGGAAAACTTCGTCGCCTTTAACATGACCGAGGGTGTGCAGATCATTGGCGGCACCTGGTATGGCGGGGAAATGAAAAAAGGTATGTTCTCGATGATGAACTACCTGCTGCCACTCAAAGGCATGCCTTCGATGCATTGCTCCGCAAACGTCGGTGAAGACGGCGACGTAGCAATCTTCTTCGGTCTTTCCGGTACCGGAAAGACCACACTTTCTACCGATCCCAAGCGTCGCCTGATCGGTGACGACGAACATGGCTGGGATGACGACGGGATTTTCAACTTCGAAGGCGGTTGTTACGCCAAGGTAATCGACTTGAACGCCGAAGACGAACCCGATATCTACCGTGCGATCCGCCGTGACGCCCTGCTCGAGAACGTCGTCGTCAAAGATGGTGGCGAAATCGATTACGCCGATGGTTGCAAAACCGAGAATACCCGCGTGTCTTATCCGATTTATCATATCGATAATATCGTCAAACCCGTCTCCCGGGCCGGTCACGCCAGCCGGGTCATTTTTCTCACCGCCGATGCCTTTGGTGTGTTACCACCGGTTTCAAAATTAACTCCGGAACAGGCAGAGTATTACTTCCTGTCCGGTTTTACCGCCAAACTCGCCGGCACCGAACGTGGTATCACCGAGCCCACACCGACATTTTCCGCCTGCTTCGGCAAGGCTTTTCTATCTCTGCACCCGACCAAATATGCCGAAGTGCTGTACAACAAAATGAATCAGTTCGGTAGCCATGCTTACCTGGTTAACACCGGTTGGGACGGCAGCGGCAAGCGTATTTCAATCAAGGCAACGCGGGCGATAATCGATGCGATTCTCGATGGCTCGATCGATTCAGCTGAAAACACAACGATTCCGGTTTTCAACCTGAGCGTACCGACCAGCCTGCCTGCAGTAGACGCAACGATACTAGACCCGCGCAACAGCTATGCCGATGCTTCCGAGTGGGATGCCAGGGCAGTCAAGCTGGCATCGTTGTTTATCGATAATTTTGCGCAATACACCGACACCGACGGCGGCAAGAAACTGGTATCAGCTGGCCCAATACTCGGTTAATACCTGCTAAATCTCTCACTTCCAATGCTTGCCTGAGCCGGGCTCAGGCAGGCAAAATGTCGTTCCCGTGTGCGGTGAGAAACAAAAATGAAAAAGGCTGGTTTCAAAGTACTGGAAAACGAATGGATTCCGCTATCCGACGGACGTAAATTATCCGCGCGTATCTGGATGCCCGACAGCGCCGGCAAGACCCCGCTACCCGCAATTCTCGAGTATTTACCCTACCGCAAACGCGACGGTACCGCGCAACGTGACGAGAGCACCTACCCGGCGTTTGCCGCGGCAGGTTACGTCGGTGTGCGTGTCGATATCTCCGGTACCGGTGAATCTGATGGTGACTGGGACGACGAGTATTCGCCACGCGAACTGGCTGACGGCTGCGAAGTCATCGAATGGATCGCCAGCCAACCATGGTGCGATGGCAAGCTCGGTATGATGGGCATCTCCTGGGGTGGCTTCAATGGCCTGCAGATCGCGGCGCTAAAACCGGCCGCACTGAAAGCCGTGATTTCGATCGGCACCACGGTCGATCGCTACAACGATGATATTCACTATAAAAACGGCTGCCTGCTTTACTCCAATTTTTTCTGGTCGAGCACAATGCTTTGTTACGCATCGCGCCCGCCTGATCCGGAACTGGTCGGAGAAAGCTGGCGCGAGACCTGGATGCACAGACTCAAATCCCAACCTTTTCCACTGGCAACCTGGCTTGCTCATCAACGAAAGGACGACTACTGGAAGCACGGGTCGATTAGCGAAAACTATAAGGATATCGAGATACCAGCGCTGGTCATCTCGGGCTGGGCTGATGGTTACGTCAATGCGCCACCTGCGGCGGCGATCAATCTTAAAAATGCCAAAGCGATCAATGGCCCCTGGATTCACAAGTACCCGCATTTCGCGCTGCCGAAGCCACGCATTGATTTTCTCAACGAAGCCATCAACTGGTGGGATAAATGGCTCAAGGGTATCGATAACGCTGTCGAAAACCTGCCCGCCTATCGCGCCTATATTCTCGAAGACGCCAGGCCGCTGTTGCATCATGAAGCAGAGCCCGGACGCTGGGTGGCGGAAGCCGAACTGCCCGCGGACGATACTAAGAAACGAAACTATTACCTGGCACCGAACCGTCAGCTGCTCGATATTCCCGGTCGAACCAGGGTAAAGTCGATGATGTCGCCCCAGGATTGTGGCACCAGTTGCGGGGATTTCTTTACCTTAAAACCGAATGGAGAAATGCCTGCGGATCAACGCCGGGATGATTCCGGTTCGCTGGTATTTGATAGCGGTAAGCTGCACCAGCCAGTCGAAATACTGGGTCGACCTGTTGTTCGATTGAAAATTGCTATCGACAAACCGCTCGGAAACATTGCCGTACGTTTGAATGATATACATCCCAATGGTGAAGTTTCGAGAGTAAGCTGGGGCGTGCTGAACCTGGCGCATCGCAATGGCAACGAAAACCCCGCACCGATGATACCGGGTCATGCCGAGTCCGTTGAAATCGAATTAAACGAATGTGGTTATCGCTTCATGCGCGGCCACAAGATGCGCGTCGCGATCTCCACCACCTACTGGCCGATGATAATGCCACCACCCGAGGCTGTTACCGCGACAATTAAACTGGGGCCAGATGCGGTCATTACGTTACCGGTGCGGGCAGGCGTCGACGTATACGAACAGGCAGAACCAGAAGAGCAAAACCCCCTGCCCGAATACAAGTTGAATGAGCCTGAGCTCAGCCGTCGCTGGATCGAACGCAATTTCCAGACCGGGGAATCACATTACCGCATCATCGACGATACCGGAGAAGTAGAAAACCCGGGAAACGGCATGTGCACCCGGCATCGACACGATGAACGCTGGACTATCGGCGCCGATGATCCGCTCAGTCACCGTTCCCTGAGTCGCTATATCTGCTGGATGCATCGGGGCGACTGGTCTATTCGCACCGAGGCTGAAAGCGAGTTTCGCTGCGATGCGGATAACTTTTATATCAAGGCAACGGTGCGCGCTTATGAAGGTGAGGAGCTGATAAACCAGCGGGACTGGGACGAAATTGCCATCCCACGGGACCATATTTAGATAAGCGTCAAAATTTTGTCATTTATTTTAACTATTGGGGGGCAGTGATGGGTTAGTGTTAATATGCAACTTTTTTGCCAGTTAACGAGCATTTACATGGCCAGATTACCACGCTACACGATAAAAAATGAGCCCCAACATATTATTCAGCAGGGACGCGACGGACAACAAATCTTCTTCGAAGATCAGGATTACCAGTATTTCCACGATTGTCTAGACGCAGCAGCCTACAACTATCAGCTGGATGTACATGCCTATGTGCTAATGCCGGACCATGTACATATCCTGGCAACACCGGGCAAGACAGATAGTATTTCCAGAACGACGCAGTCGATAGGTCGAAACTACGTGCAGTATTTCAACGAATCTTATGGTGGCAGCGGCACCCTCTGGGAAGGACGTTATCGGGCAACGGTAATCGAGAGCAAGCAATACCTGCTCACTTGCAGTCGCTACATTGAACTGAATCCGGTGCGCAACAAACTGGTCAGGGGCCCCGGGGATTACCGCTGGAGCAGCTATGCGCATAACGCACTTGGCGAAGTTGATGAAATGATCAACGCACACAAGGAATACCTTCTGTTAGGTAGCGATGACAAAGCACGTGCCAAAGCCTATCGTGCGCTGTTCAAGCAGAAACTCGACGCCGAAATGGTGCAGAAAATCACCGATTCAACCCTCAAGGGCTGGGTACTAGGCGACAGTAAGTTTGCCCGGAAAATAGAAAAAATCAGCGGCCGACGCGCAACCCAGTTACCCAAGGGTCGCCCCAAAGGCAGCTAAGCTGGCGGCGAATTCATTGCACGACAGCGAAGACAAACGCGGGCCCGGATTAAAGTTTCCGCCACCGCTACTGGTCGTCGCAACCATTGGCCCGGGCTACCTGATCGACTGGGTAAAGCCACTACCGATATTAAGCGGTGATTTTGTCTGGCTAAGTGGTACAGCTTTAATCGTGGCCGCCTTGCTACTGGCTTTGGTTGCCCTGTTTCATTTTCTCGAGCTGAAGACCCACGTCGAACCCTGGCACCCCACGACGACCATAATCAAACAGGGCGTTTATCGATTCAGCCGCAATCCGATATACCTGGCATTCTGTATCGCCACCGTGGGTACCGGTTTGGTACTGAATAGCTGGTGGATCCTGATGGCTGTCCTGCCACTGGTTTTTCTGTTGCAGCAACTCGTCATCAAGCGTGAAGAAACTTATCTCGAAGGCAAGTTCGGCGAAGTTTACCTCGACTACAAGAGCCAGGTCAGGCGCTGGTTTTAGCAGACAGTCCGCTGTGGAATAAACGAAATCTAAGCTGAGACCGCGATATAGGTTGCCTGCAAAATTGCCTGCCGATCGTCACCTACTTCGATATCCAGCAGCAGTTTACCCTTGCCAACTTCATCGATGCCCTGGCAAAAAGATTCGCGCTGTGCCTCGGAGCATACACAACTGCACTCAAGATCGCCGCTAACCGGTGCGCGGTAGCGAATCTCAGCCCTGGCCACGACCAGGTCGGCTTCGATTCCGAGTTCGTCCAGGATGTGAGTACACAGGGCCCAGCCGGTTAGCACGCCAACCGAGTAGATACTGCCGGCAAAGCCGGTACCATGGATGTTGATATTGGGTTCGAGTGGCGCTGCAACCTGGATAGTATCCAGGCTCAAGTCGATGATCGAGAACTGCATTGCATCGCTCAACGGAATTGCCTGCCGAATTTTTTGCTCCAGCGCCGTGGCCGCTTTCATATCAATACCCCCGTTCGAGATCGACCAGGTTCAACAATGGCTCGTCGTTTTGTAAGCGCCGGTAATTTTCGGCGATATCGATTATGGCATCGCCGAGATGGAAACCTGAAACATGCGGCGTGAGTTGAACCCTTGAGTGCAACCACAGGGGGTTATCGGCAGGTAAAGGCTCGACCGACATCACATCCAGTATCGCGCCGGCGAGCAGGTCATCGTCCAGCGCCTGCAGCAGATCGGCTTCATTCACCAGGTCACCACGCCCGACATTGATAAAAAATGCCTGTGGATTGAAGCTTTTGAAAAGGTCGTGGTTAAACATACCGCGGGTCTGTGGCGTTGAGGGTAGAACCGAAACGACATAATCTGCAGATTCCAGTGCCTTCGACAAGCCATCTGCAGCGGCATGACATTCGACCCCCGCAATATTTTTGAGACTGCGGCTCCAACCGGTGACATTGAAATGATTGTCGATAAAGCGTTGCGCAACCAGCAGGCCTATTCGACCCAGACCGAGTACCGCCACGGTTGTTTCCGCGGCCTTACGCGGGGGGTAGAATTTCCACTCCGCGCGCGCTTGCTGTTGATGGTACTGGCGCAGATGGCGCTGTTCCTGCAACACGTAGGCAAGCGCATACTCCGCCATTTCGCCACCTGAAGTATCGGTTTGCAGGCGAGCTACCTGGACTGATTCCGGTAATTGCTGGTCGGCCAGGATATTATTGACCCCGGCACCCGTTTTCTGAATAAGCTTTAAATTCGGGTAGCGCAAGGCTTCGCCTGGAAAATAGCTGCTGACAGTCAACATGTCGATTTCCTCCAGATTCCCCGGATTATCACCGGTTCGAATATCCGCCTCCGGGTAGAAACGCGACAGTTCTGCGCGCAAGTCATCGTCTTTCATCCAATCCGGATGTTTGACATCGATCAACAGTGCCATGGTTTTCCCAATCTCGATTCGCGAATATATTCCGGGCCTATTCGGCTACAACCCCCGGCTGCCAGCGCCGGCGTGACAGGCACAATTTAAACACGAAAAACATGCGATTCGCTTATTTTTTCGATAATCTCCATTGTCGTAAAGCCATACGCTATCGGCTAACCATGGAGCCACGCAATGATCAGGACACTGCCGGGAAGTAAAAGACCGTTACGAGTAAATAGCAAAATGGTCTTCAGCCCCTGATGCAGCCTGTTTCCACGTTAAGCATTGTTCTACTCGGCACAGGGTTTATTTATAGCCTGGTTGTTTCCTGGTTAGCCTATCGTCAGACAGGCAAGAAATGGATGCTTTATCTGCCACAATGGATCGACACAAGCAGCGGCGTAACCCGCCGCCTGCGTATACATGGCATGGCGGCATTCGCACTGTTGTTTGTCGCGATGATAATTTTCTTTTATGAGCAATCCTGAGTGCAAGACGAGTAGCGAGGCAAGCGATGCAAGTTAAACGAATCGACCACCTGGTTTTGACCGTTGCGGATATTGAGCGTACGGTCGCTTTTTATACGCGCGTGCTGGGGATGAAGAAAATCGAGTTTGCTCAGGGACGTATTGCACTTGGATGCGGCGAGCAAAAGATAAATCTACATCAATTGGGCAAAGAATTCGAACCCAGGGCGGAGCACGTGAAAGCGGGCAGCGCCGATCTTTGCCTGATCATCGACACACCGATCGAGCAGGCCATCGAACACTTGAATCGGCAAGGCGTAGATCTGATTGCAGGCCCTGTCGACCGCACCGGCGCGAGCGGCAAAATTATCTCGGCCTACCTGCGCGACCCGGATGGAAACCTGCTTGAAGTCTCCAACTACATCTGAAACTGGATAGCAACCCAATGCCTGAAAACGGGTTAAATCACGAAGATATTCAGTTTCTGACTGGCTACAGCCCCGGGCTCGTCGGGCGCATTACCGAACTGCACGCTGATTATTACGTTCGACACTGGGGTTTCACAGCGTTTTTCGAAACCAGGGTGGCAACCGAGATGAGCGAATTTATCAATCGCTATGACGATACCAGGGACTGCATCTGGAGCGCGGTTGTCGATCGACAGATCGAAGCATCAATTACGATCGATGGCATTGATGCAACCGGCAAAGGCGCTCACTTGCGCTGGTTCATTGCCTCCGACAAGATACGTGGCAAAGGAATCGGTGCCCGCCTCATCGATCTGGCAATGGATTTCTGCCGCCAAAACGGCTACCACAAGATTTTCCTGCATACCTTCAGGGGACTCGAGCCGGCCCGGCATTTATACGAGCACCACGCTTTCAAGCTCGTCGAATCCCGACCGGGTGACCAATGGGGAACCCGGGTCGAAGAGCAGCGTTACGAGACCAGACAGTAAGCTGGTGGACTGGTTGCATTGCTCGCAACCCTGGTCGCAGTTGTCGTCGTATCATCAAGCAACCCCGGGGATATCGAGGACTATCTGTTCTGACCGTAAATTGGCCTGGCAACCGTGGGGGTGCATAAATTTCAGGGAACACGCTTTTTGTCTGCTGAATATTGCGCGTTCGACTCTGGCCTCGAAAGCCAGAAAAAAATCATTATTTACAATAATTTATTGTGCAAACCTCACGTAATTAATGCTTTGTGAAATATGTCGCTGTTACACGTCAGTGCTTGGTATAACCTACCCGAATATGTTTCCTTCAATATTGCATGCTGATGTAGTTTACGTCGTCCCCATCCAGGTAGCCGTCTGGCTATTCGGCGCAGCGATTTTCTATTTCTTCATCCAATACTCCCTAGGCAGAACAACAGAAACCGATATTAATCCAATTGATTTATTTCTGGCTTTACTCTCAGGAGAGCCTTACGAAACACTGCCCAGTTCAGATTATTCATTCCAATAAAACTTATTGTGTCAGGCGTGAAATTTTAGTTGCCAGGCCAGGACTTGAAAGGGCTATGGGGTCAGGTCTAACATTCCAACATTGACTACTTCCAAAATCCTCCGATGCAATTACCAGTTTCTGTAACTGGCCGAACTATGAAGTTCAATGTTAGCGTTTCAGCGTCGGCTTTGGAGAAAATAGATCCTCACGAACAAGTAAACAGGGCCGATTAACGACCTGAAATGGACTTTCACAAATCATATTTAATTCAATTTACCTTGGCTTGCTGTTCAAAAAAAGAAGCGCCTTTGGGTATTTCGGGAAAGATCATTTCGTACTCACTACAGCGCACTCGTCCTGTAGATTTGCCACGAACTATTTCATACATGTAGGCGCTGGGAATATGATTGGACTGCAACGGATATGCATCCTCGGCAGTATATTCGCAAATAAATAACGTGCGTGGTTTATCGGAAAGGTTGGGCGCAGAACCGTGCAGAACTCGGGTGTGCATCATACAAGCAGACCCCGCTGGACCATAGCATGGAATAGCCTGCGTTTTCATTTCAGAGGCTACTGCGTCGGATACTGCACCCGTGAATACACCATTGTGCCAGTGTTCGTACAATGGCCCTTTATGCGTACCGGGTACAACTTCCAGCGGCCCATTTTCTGCCGTGACGTCATCGAGAAAATAAAGCACCGTTACCATGTCGTCATTGGTGTGCGGTTCGAACAGAAAGTCCTGGTGATACTTTATCTGGGTTGCGGCACCAGGTTGTTTGGAATTTATTTTGGCATTTTCAAATTTGAGGTTTGGACCCAAAATATCGACCAAGGCGTCAAGTGCGTAATTATTCCGCATAAAATCAAGATAGGTCTCGGAAATCTCAATAGGTGAAGCGATGCGACGCAATGCTGGTTTGTCGGCAGAATGCCCTGGCTCGAGGTCAAACCGTGGGCGATTGTCAAAGGTTTTCCCGTAAGGCTCGCTGAAGTTTCTGCTTTCTTCTTTCCACTGTTCGAATTCGTTTTGCATCTTGCGCAGTGTGTCTATCGGGATGACGTTCGCCAGGAATAGAAATCCATCCTGATTAAATTGCTTTACTTGTGAAGTTGATAGCATAGCCATGTGTATATGTGCCCCTGATATCGATGGCAAAGGCATGGTCAAACGAATTATTGTTTTCAAATGAGTATATACCTTTAGACAGGAGTCCGCTTCTGGCCGAAAATTTCCTTCCGGACCAGCTAATTGAGGGTCTCGTTTGGAGAAAACCGACGCTCAGCCAGTAATTACAGGCTTCCGAGAACATCCGCGGCTGTGTAAAAACTATCAACCATTATTTTTTGTGGTATGCGCAGCTTTGCCCGGGACCCAAGATAACCGTAAAGTGGGAAATCAAGATTGAGATCAGTTAAATTTTTAATTGTCTGTGGAAAATATTTTTTAGCTTGCGATAAATTTCTGAGTTTTCACACAGCCTCGACCCACTTAGCCCCGAAATGATCGATACATCGCTTGAGATTGATCTGGGTCAATTCCCCTGGCTTGAAAGTTACATACTTAACCCTAAGTTGAATAAGGTTAAACGCCGTTCCATCTGGGCGGCGCTGATTAACTTCCAATTATTTAGGAGATGGACATGAACTTAGAAAAGCTTAAGCCCTGGAACTGGTTCAAACACGAGGAAAATGGCAATGGCAAGGGAACCCATATCCCGGTAAGCCGCAGCGAAGTTGAAAATATGCCCCAGACTGGACCTGGATCCCTGATGAGTCTGCATCGCGACATGGATCGCTGGTTTGACGATGCATTCAAGTCGTTCGGTATGCCATCGCTAACGTCAAATCTGCAATCCAGGGCCATGCCTGGTATATCTTTTTCAAATATCTATCGACCGCAGATTGATGTATCGGGTGATTCCAACTGTTATGAAATCAAACTCGATGTACCAGGCCTGACCGAATCCGATCTCTCGCTCGAGGTGAAGGACGATGTATTGACCATCAAGGGACAAAAGGAGGAGCGTAGCGAAGATAAGGATAAGCACTATTATCGTGTCGAACGCAGCTATGGATCATTTCAGCGAACCCTGGCACTGCCTGATGACGCCATCGGAGACGAGATCAAGGCTAACCTCGACAAGGGCGTTTTACGACTCGAAATTCCCCGACGTGAAACTGCGAAAGAGGAAGTCAAGCGCATATCGATTAATACCTGAATGAAACTTGAGAGCCGGGCTGGCCTGTTCATGGCCAGCCCGGCGGTATTGCTGCAAATACAAGAGGTTGTAACGATGAAAACGTATAGATATCGAATGTTTTTATTTTTACTGGCCATGCTGACCTGGCCGGTTGCGCAGCCGTATCGGTATCAAGGAAGTCGGCGACAAGGTAAGACTTAAAATATTGCGTGACGGTGACCCGTTGCAACTGACGGTCGAGGTCGGCACGACCAAATCCCGACAGGCTAAAGTCGAAACGCTAACGCCTCTATTACAGGGTTTGCAAGTTGAGAACGATCCCGATGGCAAGGGGGTGCTGGTTGTCGCCGTAGCACCTAATTCGGCAGCCGCTTACAGTGGATTACGTGCGGGTGATCTGATCGTGGGTGCCAACAAGCGCAAGGTATACGACATCAAATCCTTGCAAGCTGCACTGCAGCCAGGCACGACGTCGGTGCTGCTGCGCATCGATCGCAACGGCGGTTCTTTATTTATCGTGATTAAATAAAGATACTCGAACTGATACGAGCCGGAGACTTAAATGACGATGTCGAGAATCGCCCGCGGTACCTGTTGGGTAGGAAGGAAATTCATGGTTACCAGTTCACGTTTGGCTTGCGGCACCCGTTGATAAAGCCAGTCATTCCTGTTGCCGGGGTGATCGGGTAAATAAAATTGCGTGGTCAGGCGTTCGCGCTTATCCAGCAGTACCTTGACGTGTATGTGCGGAGTGCGCCCCGCGTAGGGAACGGGTTTGATGGTACGAAACGAATAGCTGCCATCGGCAGCACTCAGGTCATGACCAAAACCCTGGAATGCCTGGTCACGCGAGTTCCAGCCGGAATCGCCGCGATGCAGATAGCGTCCATTGACATCGCACTGCCAAATCTCCACGCGCGCACCCGCGACTGGATCACCGGCTTTATCAAGCACCCGCCCGGTGAGCACCACCACTTCCCCACCTGCCTGCTCAACCTCGCCTGCAATTCTGACCAGGTCGTTATCGATGTCGTCAAAGCGCATCCGGGTGGTTGGATAAAACGGCCCTTCGCTGGCGGACGGGGTTGGCAGCGCGGCGACGGCCAGACCAGAAACCGGCAGGGTCATGAGCCCGAAAAACAACTTGCGCCTGCTTCGATTGACTTGATCATTCATGGTATTGCCCCTGGAATTGGACGATTCGGTTAGTGTACCGCATATCAAAAAACTTACCCAATCACTGCGCAATGCCCTACCTGCCCCGTCGCTTCAACGCTCGATGAAGAACTGCTATGCTGTTCGATCGATCTCGAGGCGACGATCGAATGCAAGATTTTTTTAACTTTACAACTTACCGACGTCCGGAGTGTTACGCCGAATTAACCAGGAACGAGAAAATCCATGAACGATGATTCCAGCCCCAGCCGCGACTTTATCGGTTATGCAGATCAACCACCTGCCGTCGTCTGGCCCGACGAGGCACGCATCGCGGTCAATTTCTGCATTAACTACGAAGAAGGTGGCGAACTTTGCGTCCTGAACGGTGACGATCGTTCCGAGGTACGCGTTGCAGACGTTGCCGTCCAAGCCCGCATCGGTGGACGTGATCTGAACATCGAATCCAGTTACGAGTACGGCTCGAGAGTCGGCTACTGGCGGCTACTCAAAGCCTTTACCGATCGCGATCTACTGGCCACCGTCAACCTGGTCGGGTTGGCCGGCTGGCAAAACCCGAAGGCCCTGCGGGCGATGATCGATGCCGGTTTCGATTTACAGCCACATGGCTGGCGCTGGTTTGACTATAACGACCTCGAAGCTTCCGCTGAACGGGAATGCATCCGCAACAGCATCGAACAGGTGCGCCAGCTTACCGGTGAGCCACCTCTCGGGTACTACGCAGGTCTGCCTTCGCTGAATACCCGCCGACTCATCGTAGAAGAAGGCAATTTTCTCTACGACTCGGATGTATACAACGATGACCTGCCTTACTGGTCGCCGGACTACCCGGAGTTGCTGCTGGTGCCTTATTCGCTAGATACCAACGACTCAAAATTCAGTCGCGGCGATCACGACTATCAACTCGGGGATGAATTCTTTACCTATCTGAAGGATAGCTTCGACATACTGTACGCCGAAGGCGAAACCCAGCCGAAGATGATGACAATCGGACTGCATGCCCGTCTTATCGGGCGCCCGGGGCGCATCGGCAGCCTGCACAAATTTCTCGATTACGTGCTCGGGCATGAGCGTGTATGGGTGTGCCGACGCGATGACCTGGCGCGCTACTGGGCCGAGCACTACCCGAATCCTGAAGCCTGAAAGGCACTCGGGTCGCACTGGCAGGTCATCGATTCAGGAAAACCTCGAATGGTTGCCAAGCGGCCGAATTATGCGACAATATCTCTTTTGTCTGACAAATCAATCCTATGAGCAATTCCGATCTTCTGGCCAGCTTACAGGCCAAATTCATTGGGCGTGATACCGAGTACCCAACCGTCGATGGCGGCCGCGGACCTCGTATCTACCTGGACTCGGCGGCATCTACGCTAATGATGGCCCCGGCTTATGACGTCGGTCATGAATTTCTCGTGCACTATGCCAGCACCCACTCGGATCTGCATTATGCGGCGCGCGGCGCCTCACACGCCTTTGAATGGGCGCATGAACGCGTACTTGAATTTGTCGATGCGAATCCTGAGCAGTACAGCACATTTTTTGCGGGCAGCGGCGCGACCGCCGGCTTCAACCGAATGGCCGCCAGCCTGGCGCGCGCACGACCCGAGCGTGGCGTGGTACTGGTGTCTGAAATGGAGCACCATTCCAACGATCTACCCCACCGTCATCATACCTCGCAGGTCGTTCATATCCCCTGTGCGGGTGAGTTTGAACGCTACGGCGGACTGGACATGGATAAATTGCGCGCACTTTGTGACGAACATGGTGAAAACATCAATTACATCGCAGTTACCGGCGCCAGTAACGTTAGCGGTGCCATCACCCCGCTCGCGGAAGTAGCCCGGCTGGTGCACGCGGTTGGCGCCTACCTGCTGGTCGACGCCTCGCAAATGATCGCGCATGCGCCGGTTAGCATGGACGACGCAGATGTTGATGTGCTGATTTTTTCCGGGCATAAAATTTACGCGCCCGGTTCACCCGGGGCGGTTATAGCGAAGAAGAGCTTGCTCAATGCAATCAAGCCGGCGGAACTCGGCGGTGGCATGGTCGACGATGTTTATATCGAGGAATATATGCCCACCAGCACCCTGCCCGACCGCGAAGAGGCCGGTACGCCGAATATCGTCGGTGCGATTACGCTAGGTGCGGTACTCGATTTACTGACCAGGGTCGGTATGGACAAGGTACGCGAGAAAGAAATCGATCTGATCGACTTCGCCTGGAACGAATTATCCAAAATCGAAGGTGTTACCCTTTATGGTCCCGATCCGGCGGAAGTTCCTCGCACCGGCACACTTGCCTTCAATATCAAGGGCCTCGACCATGGCCTGACCGCCGCCGCCATCAACGACTACCACAATATCCAGGTGCGTAACGGATGCTTCTGCGCGCATCCTTATGTGCGCGAACTGCTGAAACGCGAACTCTGGGAAATGGACATCGACCCCGATGCGCCAAATGCAGAAGGTGATATCGAAAGAAAACGTGGCATGGCGCGCGCGAGTCTCGGGCTTTATACCACCCGCGCGGATCTCGAAGCCCTGGTGGTGGCGGTACGCGATCTCGTCAGCCGACGCGAGGAAATCCTGTCGCTGTACGAACCGATTGGATCGAATGGCTACCGGCACAAAAACTTTGCACCGGCAGCACTGGATTTATTCGATCCCGAACGTTCGCTGGAGCGCTTCCTGGCGCAACCGGCTTAGAACACGGCCGGGTAAACGACCCCAATCCACTTGTCGGCGGTGAATATACCGCCGCCCCAGTCTGCTGCCAGGTCTTCCAGCGGCGCCTGCAATACGGCATCCTCGGCATGTACCACATTGGCTGATTTAAAAACCACGAAACTATCGCCATCGGAAAGACCTGATTGACATCGCTTCGATTCAGCCTTACTAATACGGTTTTCCTTGCGGAGCTATCCCCATGACATTAAAAACAACCGCGGACAAGGGGATTCAAACGCTGTCGATTCACGGCGGTGAAAATCAGGATTCCGCCACGAGCGCATCGTCCCCCGCCCTGGTGATGTCGAGTACTTTCATGGTCGACGAGGAAATCAGCTTCTCCGCAAATAACCTGACCGCGGAAACTCCGTTTGTCTACACCCGCTGGGATAACCCGACCACCCGGCAACTCGAACAGAAACTCGCCATCCTCGAACAGGCCGAAGCCTGCATTGCCTTTGCCTCCGGCATGGCCGCCAGTGCAGCGGTCATGCTCGCCCATCTAAGCCAGGGCGATCACCTGATTATCAGCAATACCAACTACCCCGGCACCGCCGAGTTCGCACGCGAAACCCTGACCCGGCTGGGCGTCGAGGTTACTCCGGTTGACACCACCGAGACGGCCGAGATCAGCAACGCGATGCGTGACAACACCCGTATGCTCTGGCTGGAAACGCCATCCAATCCACTGCTGCGGATAGCGGATATCGCGGCGGCGGCCGGCATTGCGCATGAACAGGACGCTTTGCTGGTTGTCGATTCCACCTTCGCGTCGCCGATCGCAACCCGGCCACTGAATCTCGGCGCTGACCTGGTGATCCACTCACTGACCAAGTACATCGGCGGACATGGTGACGCTATGGGGGGCTCGGTTTGCGGCAGCCAGGCACTGCTCGGTCCACTGCGCGGCGAAGCACTGGTGCATTACGGTGGTGTCATCAGTCCCTTCAATGCCTGGCTGATCATGCGCGGCATGGCGACTTTACCGCTGCGCATGCGTTGTCACGAGGCGAACGCCCACGCCGTGGCCAGCTTTCTCGAAGCCCATGACAAGGTCGAAAAAGTACTTTATCCCGGTCTCGAATCGCACCCGCAACACGCGTTGGCGCGAACGCAGATGGATAACTTCTCCGGCATGATCAGTTTTCGCACTGCAAACCCCAAAGCCATTGCACAGCGCATGATGCGAAATCTCGAAGTCATCCATTACGCGGTATCGCTCGGACACCATCGCAGCCTGGTTTACCTGATGCAGACCGCGGATCTGATCGGTTCTTCGTATCGACTCGAGGGAGACGAACTCGACAAGTACCGCGACGTCGCCGGGGAGGGAATTTTTCGCCTCTCAATCGGGCTTGAAGATAGCGAGGATTTAATCAGGGACCTCGAGGCGGTATTAGCATGACCGGGCGTAAAGCCGATATGAGCGCTGCCGCCGCCGACCTTTACGCCGAACTGCACAGCGCCGGCCTGGTAGTGCCTGAACGCGACAACCTGGAACAGTACCGCAAGGATGTTCGTGCGGGTTTCGACAGCTATGTACAGGCTGCACTGAATGCCTTCCGTGGAGAAATCAAAGATATCGAAGTGGCCGGCATTGCCTGCAAGCAGTTGACTCCGGAGCACTGGTCAAACAGGGACGGGCGCTGTATCCAGTATGCCTACGGCGGTGGCTATGTCGGCGGCAGCTGTTACGAGGACCAGATCATCGCCGCCCCGCTCGCGCAACTATGCGAGGCCAGGATAGTCATGGTCGATTACCGCCTGTCACCCGAACATCCCTACCCCGCGCCACAGCAGGACATGCGCCAGGTTTACCCGGAGTTACTCGAGCATTATGGTGCGGCACGACTCGTCGTCTGCGGTGAATCCGCCGGCGCCAACCAGGCGCTCGGATTGATGCAGCATGTTCGCGACCTGGGACTCGCGATGCCGCGTTGCGCGGCATTGTTCTCACCCTGGTGCGATCTCAACAACCAGGGCGACAGCCATATTGTTAACGACGGGCGAGACCCAACCCTGAGCAATCTGTGGACTGATATTGCCGCCAGCTGGCACGCCAATGGTCAGGCACTCGACGATCCCGGTATCTCTCCGCTATACGGTGATATGCGCGGTTTACCGCCGTGCATCATCACCACCGGTAGTCGGGACCTGTTGCTTAGTCAGTGCCTGCGCCTGGCGCAGAAAATGCGCGCGGCCGGGGTCGCCTGCGACCTGCGCGTAAACGAAGGCATGTGGCATGTGTTCGAGTTTTACCCGATCCCCGAAGCCAGGCGGTCGATCGGCGAAGTCGCCGAATTTATCAAGGCTCACTGATTGGCCGCGATATCCCGGTTCACCCGGTAGTAGCCGTCGCCCCTGTACTTGACCCGTTGACCGGTATAGGCGTGCAGCGCCGGCAGCGCATGAAACGGCACCGAGGCGAGGTAGTGATGTTCGGCGTGATAAGGCATGTTCCAGGCGAGGAAATTGAGCCACGGCACGGTATAGGTGGTGCGCGAGTTTTCGAGCATGTTATCGCTGAAGTCACAACCGCTGTGCTCGGCCAGCAGGTAGAGGCGCAACAGAGGCTGGCCGACCAGGGCGGGTAATATCCAGTACCACCAGAGCAATCCGCTGGACGTGAGCAGGCTGATTAACAGCAGCAGCGCGTAACCGGCCAGGTGAAAACGCGCCTCGTTAATTATCATCCGGTGATGACGTTCTTCGATGTAAGCTTCGTCGACCCTGCCCCGGGCATGCTGCCAGATCGTTGTGCAGCTTTGCCACCAGACAGGCAAGCCGCTGAGATACATCCAGTAACGTTTGCGCAGCAACGGTTTAGTATCGAGCAGCTCCGGGTCGAGCTCGGGATTCTGCGTGTGTCGGTGGTGAACATAATGGAATGCGCGAAAGTACTGGAAGGGCAGCATTAACAGGAAACCGATGGGGGCGGCCACCAGGTCATTCAGCCAACGGGTTTTAAAAACGGTGAAATGGATGGTTTCATGCAGCGCTGCAAACAGAAAGATCAGTATCGCGGCATACAGCGGCAGCGTAACCAGCACTAACAGGCTGCCATAGGTGAAATGCAGGCCAACGCCGGCCAGAATCAACATCGCCAGGTGCGCGCCCAATTGCGCCAGTCCGCGTGCGTCCGAACGTTGCGTTAACTGTTTTAATACTTCGGCTGGGAGCTTGTAATCGTCTTTCTTGCTCATATCAGTGGAAAGGTCTCGATGACGCGATATTGTACGCCGTTTTCGATCTGGCGAACCTCGACCAGTGAAAATGCCTCAACTTTCCATGCTATCGGCGCGAAGCCTGGGCTGTCGGCGATGGCGCCGATTTTCCGCGCCACGGTGACATGCGGGTTGTAATGCCGTGTCTCGGGCCGGTAGTCGCACAACTGCAGGCGCTGTCCCAGTTGCTTATGCAGTTCCCGCAGAGCCAGCGGAATCTCCCGGCAACCCAGCCAGGCGACGCGGGGTTTTCTGAAATGCCCCTGTCGATCGATACTGATTTCGAAGGCTTCTGCCTCGACCAGGCGCGCCTGCTGTCGCAGGCAGTCCATCTTCCCCGAAAAATACATTGCCGATGAAGTGCAGGGTCAGGTGCAGATTGTAATGCGGCACCCGCCGCGCCGGACGTTCGACGGTGATCGTGTTACTGGCACGATGTAACTCGGCGCGCAGCGCATCATCCGGCCATAGCGCGAAAAAGAGCCGGATATCTTTCTTTTCTCTCACGCCTCTACAAATGGCACATCCGGCACCCAGACATAACCATCGGCATCGATGATATGCGCTTCGCGTAACCCGTGATCCGGCTGGTCACGCGGACCATCCAGCAGTTTAAAGCCATGTTGTTGCGCGCGCGCAGCGGCAGCGTCGGGATCGCAGCCGTGCAGCCGCAATTCGACGCCGGCTGCCACGTCGGGTTTCAACCAGGGTATCGGCGAGCAGTGCATGCTTGTCGTAAGTATGATCGGCGTGCACCATCCAGTTACTGCCGTAGCCGCGCAGAATCAACAAATCCTCGTCCTGGTGCAGAATGTCGGCCAGCAACACGTCGCGCTGGAAAACAAGTGCCCGCGGTAAATCGGGAGTCAGCAGGTTGACGGTAAACCCGGCCAGCGACTGACCGTAATCGGGTGCCGCCATGAATGGTTTGGTGCTACTTTTTTTCACTGGTAATTGAGCGTCCCGGCGGGATCCTTGAAGTAAAAATCCAGCGCAATGTCATCAATTTTTACGGTAATTTGCAACGCATCCGACAGATGCAGATGGTAATACCTTTTCACCAGGTCGAGACATTCGCGCCCGATGGCCTGCCTGACCTCGGCGCTACGCCCTTTGACAAACTCGATATCGAGATGAATAAACGCATTATCGGGATTGCCATCACCGATGTAACAGTGCTCGGCGACGCGCGCACGGCTCTTGCAGTTTTCGATTTTGATACCGCCGATGCGGTGCAGAGCCTGATGAATATCATCGAACAAGGCCCTGAAGTCCGGCAGTTCAGGCAGGTTTGCGGAATACTCGAGGACAATATGTGGCATCAATATTTCCAGTCAGTGGGAGTGGCAATAATAATCGCTAGCAGGCCGCGGAGCACTCATTTTATGACCTGCCGGTCTTAAGCCCTGCACTGGCTGATACTCCAGGCGCAAAATCCGAGTATCAGCATGAACAGCAGGATCATGTCTTCCCAGCCGAGACCTTCATACAGGTAGCCGGGCAGCCATGACCCCAGCGCGCCGCTGAAATAATAGATCGAAACATATAGCCCGTTGACGACGCCCTTGTGTTCCTGCGCCAGGTGATTGGCCAGCCCCGAGAGCAATGCGTGAATCAGGAAGAAGCCTGCCGCGAGGAAAAACATCATCACGATGAGTCCCTGCAGGGCGACGAAGAGCAGCATCACCAGGCCAAAGGCATGTATCGCCAAACCGAGAAACAGGCCCTTGCGTTCGTCACCCAGCCAACGACTGATGGACTCACTGAAAAACGATACCGGCGCTCCAATCAGGTATCCCAGGTAAAGCATTGATATCACCAGGGGCGTGGTATCCGGTTCCAGATCCTGTAAATGAAACGGGATAATATTCAGGATTCCGGAAAAGACGAAGAATATCGAGGCCAGCGACAGAAACATGAAGCGGTAATGACGATTAGCCAACACCCGCAAAATACCCTTCGCATCGAGGCGAGCAAAATTAATATCGGCGTCAGCGTCTACTTTTAGCAGTAATATCAATGGCAGCAATTGCATCACCCCCATGACCACGAAAGCTGTTCGCCAGTCGAACGAACTGGCAAAGAGACCGCCCACTAACCTGCCGCTGAAGCCGCCTAAAATGGTCGCTCCGATGTAAAACCCCATCGCCCGGCGTACCATGGCTGCCGGCACC
>CAWCBX010000107.1:0-6262 GCA_963793595.1 uncultured Gammaproteobacteria bacterium
CCGACGGCATCACGAATCTCTATGTTAGCCCCGTCGAGAGTACCGATGGTGAGCGCACCGTTGATCATGAATTTCATGTTACCGGTGCCGGAAGCTTCCTTGCCCGCCGTCGATATCTGCTCGGAGAGATCGCAACCCGGGCAAATGATCTCCATGGTACTGACATTGTAGTTGGGCAGAAATACCAGCCTTAACAGGTCCCGGGTTCTGGGGTCGGAGTTAACCACGTCGGCGACATTGTTGATCAGCTTGATGATCAGCTTGGCGATGAAGTAACCAGGCGCGGCCTTGCCACCGATGAGCACGCAACGCGGCGTCCAGTCGACTGTGTCGCCGCGGTGGATTCTTTGCAATAAATGGATGACATGTAATACGTTGAGCAGCTGACGTTTGTATTCGTGCATGCGTTTCACCTGCACGTCAAATATGGCATCGGGGTAAAGCTCGACATCACAGGCCTGTTTCACCAGCGCGACCACTTTCAACTTGTTGGCTTGCTTGACCGCTTGCCAGGACTCACGGAACGCGGTGTCCTGCGCCAGCGGAACCAGTCTTTCGAGCTGCTCCAGATCGGTAACCCAGCCATTGCCGATGCTGTCAGTTATCAGTTGTGACAGCCCGGGATTGCAGGCCTTGAGCCAGCGGCGCTGCGTGACACCGTTAGTCTTGTTGTTAAGACGGGTTGGCCAGAATTCATGGAAATCCCTGAACAGCCCCTGCTTCAGCAGATTCGAATGCAGTTCAGCGACGCCGTTCACCGAGTAACTGCCGACGATAGCGAGATGCGCCATGCGCACCATGGGCTCGGGGCCTTCTTCGATGATCGCCATGCGCTCGCGTCGTTTCACGTCGTTCGGCCAGCGTTCCGCGATGTCGGCGACGAAGCGACTGTTAATCTCGCGCACGATGTCCATCACCCGCGGCACCAGTTGCTCAAGCAGGCTGACCGGCCAGCGCTCGAGCGCCTCCGGCAGCAGGGTATGATTGGTATAGGCCATGCAACTGGTAGTGATTTCCCAGGCCGCACTCCATTTGAGGCCGTGCACATCGATCAGCAGGCGCATTAACTCGGCCACGGCGATGCTCGGATGGGTATCGTTTAACTGGAAACAGTGCTTTTCAGCAAAATGGGTAAAGTCTTCACCATGGCGATTGACCCACTGCCGAAATATATCCTTGAGGCTGGCCGAGGCGAGAAAGTACTGTTGCCGCAGGCGCAGTTCCTTGCCGTTCTCGCTGGCATCATTGGGATATAAAACCATGGTGATGTTTTCTGCCGCGGTTCTGCCGGCAACTGCTTCGGTGTAGCTACCGGCATTGAATTCCTCCAGGTTGAATTCGTTGGTGGCGATAGCCGACCAAAGCCGCAGCGTGTTGACCGTGCCATTTTGGTAACCGGGCACTGGAATATCGTAAGGGATTGCCAGCACGTCGTAGGTATTAACCCAGCGCGCGTGGCTGCGCCCGTCATCGTCGAGAAAGTGTTCGACATGCCCGCCAAAATGCACCGTCTGTTCGTACTCGGGCCGCTCGATTTCCCAGGGGTGACCACCTCGCAGCCAGGGGTCGGGCTCTTCGACCTGGTAACCCGCTGTAATTTTCTGGCGAAACATACCGTACTGGTAGCGGATGCCGTAGCCGAGCACCGGCAGACCCAGCGTCGCACAGCTATCGAGAAAGCAGGCGGCGAGCCGGCCGAGACCACCGTTACCGAGCCCGGCATCGTGCTCCTGCTCGACCAGCTCTTCTTCGTCGAGTCCTAGCTGGTTTAATGCTGCGCTCAGCTCATCGTCAAGATCGAGGTTCAGGGATGCGTTGCGCAGACTTCGACCGAGCAGGTATTCCATCGACAGGTAACAGACCCGGCGGCTATCCTTTTTTTCGTAACTGTGGCGGGTATTGTTAATGCCATCCATGAGCCGATCGCGCAGTGTCATTGCCAGCGCAACGTATTCGTAATGCGGTGAACTCTGGTAATGGTCCCGCCCGAGGGTGTGATTGAAGTAGTTCCGAAAGTCGTGCACCAGGCTTTCGCTATCGCGACCCGGTGGCGCCAGGGCGGCGATTTCTTTTCTGTTACGTAGATTCATATTGCAGTCGGTCAGGTTATCGGATTCGGTCATTCAAATGACAGGATTAAAGTCGCTAGCGGCGGCAAGGTCAAACTCAACGAGTGGTCGCGCCCATGGGCGGCGATTTCATCGGAGTTTACTTCCCCGAGGTTGCCCACACCGCTGCCCCCATAAACGCTGGCGTCGCTATTGATTCGCTCCCGGTAGCAACCCGCAAGCGGCACGCCGACCCGATAGTTGTGTCGTATTACGGGCGTCAGGTTACAAATCGCAACGACAATTTCAGCTGGACTCGAGCCCCGGCGGATAAACGCAATCACGCCCTGCTCGTTATCACTGCAGTCGATCCATTCGAAACCCTCAGCGCTGAAGTCGACCTGGTAAAGCGCTGGTGTGTCGCGGTAGAAATGGTTCAGGTCTCGAACCAGCTGCTGAATACCGGCGTGCGCGGGTTGTTCGAGCAGGTGCCAGTCGAGCGAGCTGTCATGGTTCCATTCGCGCCGTTGCGCGAATTCGCCACCCATGAAGAGCAGTTTCTTGCCGGGATACGCGTACATGAAGCTGTAGTAAAGCCGCAGGTTGGAGAAGGCCTGCCACTCGTCTCCGGGCATGCGTTGAATCATTGAGCCCTTGCCATGCACGACCTCATCATGCGACAGCGGCAGGATAAAATTCTCACTAAATGCGTACAACAGTCCAAACGTGAGCTTGTCATGGTGATAACGCCGATGCACCGGGTCTTCACCAAAGTAGGCCAGGCTATCGTGCATCCAGCCCATGTTCCATTTGTAGCTGAAACCCAGTCCACCCTTGTAAACCGGATGAGAAACCCCTGGCCAGGCAGTCGATTCTTCTGCCATGGTGACCGCGCCGCTGGCGTGTACCTGTTCATTCATCAGGCGCAGAAACTCTACCGCCTCCAGGTTTTCATTGCCGCCGTATTGATTGGGTATCCATTCATCGGCTTCACGCGAGTAGTCCAGGTACAACATGGAAGCGACGGCATCGACCCGTAACGCGTCGATATGGTATTCCTCGACCCAGAACAGGGCATTGGCGATCAGGTAATTGACGACCTCCGGGCGGCCAAAATTAAAAATCAGCGTGCCCCAGTCGGGATGAGCGCCCTGACGCGGGTCGGCGTGCTCGTAGAGACTGCTGCCATCGAACTGGCCGAGACCGAAATCGTCGCGCGGAAAATGGGCCGGGACCCAGTCCATGATCACGCCGATACCCTGCTGATGACAGCTGTCGATGAAGAACTTGAAATCCTCCGGGTTGCCGAAACGCGATGTCGGTGCGAACAGACCGATCGGTTGATAACCCCAGGAACCGTCGAAAGGGTGTTCGCTGAGCGGGAGCAATTCAATATGGGTATAACCCATATCCCTGACATAAGAAACCAGGCTTGAGGCAAATTCACGGTAACTCAACACCTGGTTGCTGTCGGCCTGCCGGCGCCATGAACCGAGATGCACTTCGTAAATTGTCATGGGCTGATCGAGCGTACTGGCGGCGCGTCTTGCGTCCAGCCATTCATTATCCTGCCAGCTGTAATCATCGTGCTGCACGATGGAGGCATTGCCGGGTGCCAGTTCCATCTGCCGCGCAAACGGATCGGCCTTGAGCGGCAGTAATTCTCCCCTGGCGTCGAGTATCTCGTACTTGTAGTAGTCGCCAGTGCAAAGGCCCGGGACAAAGATATCCCATACGCCGCCAGTGGAGTGGCGTCGCATCGGGTGCCGCCGACCGTCCCAGCCGTTGAATAAACCGACGACACTGACCCGGCTCGCATTAGGCGCCCAGACTGCAAAATGTACGCCTTCGACGCCATCGATTTCAGTTACGTGAGCACCGAGTTTATGCGCCAGATTTCGCAGTTTACCCTCGCGCATCAGGTGACGATCGAGATCCCCGAAAAGCGATACGAAACGATACGGATCGTCGATGATAGTGCTGTGCCCGTTTTCATGGAGGCGCAGGCGATAGGCAGTAACCGGCAGCGGCAGCCGCGCCTCGAACAGGCCATCGCGATGCACCCGTCGCATCTCCATCAGAAATTCATCGTTGGCGTCGAGCAGCTCCACCGTCTGCGCCTGCGGTTGCCAGCTGCGCACTGTCCAGTTTTTTCTGGCGCTATGCGGGCCCAGGATTTTAAACGGGTCACCGTGACGCCCTTGCGCAATGGATTCGTAACTGGATTCCAGGGTTGTCATGACTTAAGTGGTTTACGCTTCCCGGTAAAGATCTTTGATGTAGGCATCGATGCTGGTAGCCCACTCGAACCTCGCCGCCGCAGCCGCTTTGCGCATGGTCCGCCACTTGCTGGATTTTTTCTGAAACTGGTTGAGAGCGCGTTGCACTGTCGAAACCAGCGCGTCGGCCTGTTCGGTAAGGTTATTGCCGGTGAAGGCAAAACCCGTGCTGTTATCCTTGATGGTGTCGCGCAGCCCGCCGACGTGATGCACCAGGCAGGGCTGGCCCGCGCGCAGAGCCAGCATCTGGCTGATGCCACAGGGCTCGAAAGAACTGGGCATGAAAAATAGATCACCCTGCTCGTAGAGGGCTTCGGCCAGTTCGTCGGAGTAACCACACAGAAAAATGAAATTATTATGCATGGCCGCGGTTTCGCATAAAAACTGCTCGTATTGCGGGTCGCCGGTACCAACCATGAGCATCAGGCCATTATCCCCGAGTACCTCCAGGGCGGCATGCAGGGCGGGTTGCCCTGAAGATGTCGTTTGGCGCATCAAACCAAGCTTCTGGTCGGTAATACGACCGACACTGGTAATCAACATTTGTGGGCGTTGATCGGCGAGTTGGCCAAGCGTGTTATGGGCAATGAAATGCGCACTGGCAAGCGCGGCATTACGACTGGCCCACAACAGTATGAGTTCACGCATCCGCTGCAGCAATGATGGCCAGTCGGCAATCGCCGGAACCCGTTTTTGCGGGTAATCGCAACCGTTGAGGATACCGAACAGGCGCTTCCTGTCGCGAGCGTCGCACAAATCGCGGTCGAGACCTTCCCCGCCATGGTGACCGCTGTCAGGGTCGTCGGGGAGCAGGATTTCCTCGGCATAACTCGGCGATACCGTGTGTACCGCATCGGCCAGGCGTATTGCGCTTGCCACCGGATTAACACAGTCGGACCACTGCGGGTCGGCGAGCTGTTTACGTTCGTAGACAAGATCCGGGTACCATTCCTCGAGCGACGAGTCATTATTGGCAAAGGGTCTTGTCCCCTGGATCGCCAGGTTATGGATGCTGTAAACGCAACGCAAGGTTTGCAGCGCACGGTAGCCAGGATCGTAACGACGCAGGATGAGCAGGAAAGCCGCATGCCAGTCGTGCAGGTGCAGCACGTCGAGATCGGCAAAAACGCCTTTTTTTATGGCCTCGGCAACGGCTTTGCAAAATAGCGCAAACTTGCTCGAATCGGTTTCGAAGGGGCGCCCGGGAGGATCGTTACAGTAGATTCGACCGACTCCGCAGCTGCTGAATAGTGGATGGTCAATCACATAGTGCCTTACCTTGTTAGTACCGCTCTCGCTCAGTTGGTATAGCTCGAGTGACTGCGTAGCGCCACCGAACCCGACTTTGAGCGTTTGCAGTCGCTTCGCCCCCGCTAAGCCAGCAAAAACACCATAAGCCGGAGTGACGACGGAAACCGTGCAATTACGTTGCGCCAGTGCCACAGGAACCTCGCGTAGCACGTCGCCGATACCGCCAACCTTGCCGCCGGGCAAGGCACCATTTTCTGCGGCAACCATCAGGATATGCGTCATCAGGTCACCACGTCCGGGCTACTGCGCCCGGTGTAATGTTCAATCTCGGCAAGCTGGCCGGCGAGGCTGATCAATTCACCTAGCGCCGTTTGCGGGTCCTGCGCTTGTTTTGCAGGATCGGTTTCGTATTGAGGCAGGAGTAATGCAAGTGTACTGCCATGAGAACCCTGGCATACTTCTCAGGAACAAATGCAATAAACAATCTCATCGGAGCTGATGTTGCTCCACAGATAAATTTCATGCTCATATCCATAGCTTTGATCGGCTCTTTCATCTTGGGTAGAGCTGCAGGCATAATTCCAGCTATGCAGGCAGCAAACCTGGATCCTGTTGAGGCACTGAGAAAATGATTTCAGCGGAAAATTTCAATTACGCCCTTAAGAATCTGACAAACAGAAAGAT
>CAWCBX010000108.1:0-11513 GCA_963793595.1 uncultured Gammaproteobacteria bacterium
GGGGGATTAGCCTGTGGGCGACCAATTATTTGGGATAACCGAAGGTATCCGGCAGAGGGTAACATACTAGATTGTGCGATCACGTTTAGCTCCATTACATAGCGCGTGATCAAATACTATAGTGACCTGAAACCCGTTATCTATCACGAAAACGCGACTCCGGGGGTAGGCTTTTGGGCTTGATTTCCAGCCCACCCGCAGATTGGGCCAGCTTTCCTATCTCGCTTGTTTCAGCGGCACTACATTGTCGCTATTAACCGGGTTGTCTAGGTAATCGGCCCATACTTGCATCATCTCCCGGCGTTCATCGAGATAATCTGCGTGGTTGTAGGCTGCTCGTACCCGATCACGTTCCTGGTGATCAAGCTGTCTCTCGATAATGTCGGGGCGAAAACCCATACTATTTAATATGGTCGATCCGGCTCCACGGAGGCCATGGGGAGAGAATCGATTTTGATAACCTATACTCACGATGGCCTTCCACAATACGCCCTTTGAAACAGGGCGGCGAGGATCTGCTTTATTAGGGAACAAATACTCTCGATTGCCAGTGATAAAATGCAATCCTTTAAGCAGGTCAACGGCTTGAGAGGGAAGGGGGACGCGGTGGTCTTCGCGTTGTTTGACATTCTCGGCGCTTTTCGTCCAAATTGCATCGTCGAGGTCAAATTAGATCCATTTGGATTTTAATACTTCATTCGTACGTGCCAGTGTCAAAATCGTTAATTTCAAAGCTATTTGATTGGCGAAAGATCCCGAGTAATTGTCTAGCGCCTTTAGAAAGTCCGGTAGTTCGTCCTTTGATAATATCTTGTGATGAGTCGTCTTTCGGGGATTGAGAACACCGCGAATCAAGAAAACGGGATCGATCTCGGCTCTAAGCGTAACGATTGCCAATTTGAATATGGCATTGATCGCCATCCTTCTACATATTTCGAGAACAGGATCCAAAACAGGCGGTCGGTAGGAGATACTCGCGGGCGCTTCACCGATAGTTTGAGCATTGCAATCTGCTGGCGGAGCGCCAAATTCTCCAGTGTCAATTGATAGCGTGACTTGAATAAAGAATGAACAAATCTGGCTTTGCGGAGAAAAAATGGCATGCCTGCCATCCTCCATCCGTTGCCAAAAATAGTCAAGAAATTCAACACGATTGCATTTACTGGAGGGACAGGGTCAGATTTGGATGCAAATCAACAGGTCAACATCTTAGCAACCAGATACGCCGCTTTTTTCAATCTCTAAACACCACTTTCAGTTATAACCCGCTTATGATCGATCCCACCGGTTAGAGGAAAGGACGGCTATGCAGCGGCTGTGGGGTGATTATCTTGATCGTCTGAAGGCAGGTTGAAAAACTGGTCGATATAGGTATCAACTTCTTCTTCCATCCAGTAGGGGATTATACCTTCATAGGTGGGCTTGATAAATTCACCATCTGCAACCCGCTGGTTGAGCGTCGATGCGGACCAACCCATTTTTTCCAGTACTTCACTTTTTCGGATTCTTCGTTTCATGCCGTCCTAATTCGTCTCCAGTTTTCATAGTATGCGAGGCTGCAGTATGCATCGCAGAAATAAATTGTTTATTTCCCCACCGCCGTCCAGTGGTCAACCGGTAATTTCGCAGCTTTGTTGATATCGAAATTATTAGTATCAAGATTGAGAAACAGATAGGCAGCAGGATTGACTGCGAGGTTACGGGGCGGGCCGAATCCCTGCCGATCCTTTCTCTTGGCATCGGTTAGTGCCTCGATTTGTTCAGGCGTCAGGAACACTGGTTTAAGGTTTCCTCGACCTTGATCGCGAAAGCTTCGGAAAAATAGTATGTTTGAACATTGGTACTGTGACTTTTTGAGATGAGGGATATGCGGTGCATCTCATTGAGGACACTCGGCAAGACCACAACTAGCAGCGGATATGGTTTGGAGAAACCAGGTGATTGGGCCAGGCACATGGAATTTGTAGGGGGATAATTCGGTTTCATAACATACATTGGTTCCAAAATAGACTTTATTCTAATTCGTGCCCTGCTGTTTCAGCTCAGTGGTTAATGTTAACGGGCTGCGGGGTTGGAAAAATGGGGAAAGCAAGTACGTCAAGGCTACTATTCGGTATTGTTTCTTTACCAAAATTGTGCCGATGCTTCTTTCGGGTCAAACTACCTGAAACCGTTCTAATATAATTTATTCTCTCCTTCTCGTGTAATCCTTCAATTTAGATTCCAGTCCAAGCGGTGAAGGTGACCGCTTTTCGAGTACCCTCTAGAACTGGAAATTCATACGAGTGATGCTTTCTCTAAAACCTCTATCACTCGGTCTTTAAATAATTTTCCGTAATGCTGTTCGATCATTTCGATGCTGGTACCGGTAATCTTTGCAATGTTGAAGACACTCATATCCTTATCGATAAGGTCAGCAATAAAACTATGGCGTAATGTGTAAAAGACCACAGAACGGGGCAGGTCGGCATTAGTGACCGCATTTCGCATTAGCTTTGTCTGATTGTCGTGTCCCCAAGGATCGATGCCATTTTTAGTGAATATGAATGTCTCAGGTAACTTGCCTTTTGTTTGATCTTTAAAAAATGCCATTGCTTTACTGGCTAAAGGGAAATCTCGCTCTTTGGTTTTGGCTAGCGGGATATGTAACAGTCCATGATGTTTATCAAAGTCCTTAGCTTTCAGTTTTGCAAGCTCACCATATCGAGCACCGGTAAGTGCGGCTGCTGTTATCAAGGTTTTGAAATGTCCATCACAAACGTTTAGCAGTGCTTTAACTTGTGCGGCATTTAAATAGTCTTGCCGTGCTGATTGGGTATCGCTGTATTTTCCTACGTGAGTCCAGGCTTTGTTTGATTGAACCAATCCTTCTTTAAAGGCAAGGTTCAACAATGCTTTTAATGATGATAGATTTCGATTCGCCGTAGCTCGAGATTTACGAACCTCTTCATCACTACCTGTCACTAGAAACGACTGATGCCATTTTCTAATCTGCTGAGCCTTTAGTTTTTCAAGTGATGACTCTGCACCAAGCTTTGGCAAGATGTGCAATTTAACTCTACCTTTGGCATCACGAACTGAGCGGTCACTTTTTTTGTGTTCGAGATATTCAATATAATTATCAACGGCTTCTTGCAATGTTCCTGGTTTAGCTCTATTTCCTTTGCTGATTCCGTCAAACCACTTGTTTGCTTCGTTAGCTGCGGTGTCGAATTCGTTCTGCGGTAGGTGAGGGGATAAGTTAAGTGATTTGTAATGTTGACCACCTTCTTCACTTCGATGCCTAGCTATCCAGGTACCGCCTTTAGAGCCAACACGATACCCAAGAAAACCACCTAAAATTAATTTATGCCAGTAAGGTTCTGAGCGCTTTGCAAGACGGTTTCTTTTGGCTTTTGAATCTATCTGAGAGGGCATAATTCAAACGTACGGAAAATATACGGAAATTATAGCACGGCAGTCCTCGGAAGCCCATGGAGTGTTAAATGGCTTAGAGTAAGGGTTTTATTGGATATGTTGGAGTTTCTCGGAAGTGCTCGGAGTGCCAAATACGCCTTAGGAGGGCGTCGCGCTATCCAATTGTGCCACGGGGACATGCGTGGGATTGTAGCAGTTGAGGTTCGCTATCAAAACCACTACTGATAATAATAGTCATACTTGACCAGCAGGCTGCGCATGAATTGCCAGGCTTCGTTGTAGGTCAGCCCACTGTCCTCGGGAATGATGATCTTCACATAGAGATTCTTGCCATGTTCGAGCTTTAGTTGATCCAGACGCTGTTCGACTTCAGCCAGGCTGAGCGTACTGAATTCCTTGTCCCCGGGTTGGCGATAACGAATCACGTTACCTGCCTGGCCCTTGACGTAATAGACTTCGGCGATGTACTTCCCTTTGGCACTGCGTGCCGGTTTGATCAGCTCCTCGTACTTGGACTTGACCGTCTCATAATCACCCTTCAGTGTGAGTAGTTGCTGGTTGTAGGATTCGATTTCCTGGCTTAGCAGTGACTTCTCCTGCGTCAACTGGATGATGTCCTGCTGTTGTTTTTTACTTGCTTGCGTAAGGCTTTCGATCTGCTCGCGCGCAGTGCTCAGTTGAGTTGTGGATTGTTCGTTTTCTTGTTGCTGTTGCGCCAGCTGTTGCCTGAGACTGGCGATTTGACGGGATAGTTCCCTGGACTGGGCGGTGGCGGCATCGATTTCAAGATTTGCTGTATCCAGGCGTGACCGGGTTTGTTGTAACGAGGACTGTAGATCGGTATTTTTCAGTTCCAGCGAGGCAATGCTTGATTCCTGTTCACGAATCGCGGTTTGCGCCAGCTTGAACTCTTCTTCTCTTTTCAACAGGCGCAGACGCAGTATCGAGTTACTTTGCTCGGCATTGGCAAGGCGTTCTTCCAGGGTTGCGTTTTCCTGCGAGGTGGATTCGATCATCTGGCTGGCGATGCGCTCAGCGGCCATACTTTCCCGTAGTTCGGCAACCAGCTGCCAGTTGCGCACTACCAGGATGCTGGTCGCCATCAGGAAAATCATCGTGATCACCATCATGATATCGGTAAATGACGGCCAGAAACTGTTTTCGCCGCCGATGCCGGCATGACTGCCGCCTATCGATGGAAAACCGGTGTCCATGTTCGGCTAGTTCTCTTTGTCGGTGAGAGGTAAACGAAAACCATCACGTAATATCTGCTTGATGCCGTGAATCTCGTCGACTAATTGATTGATCTGCTCCTGGTTGGTGTTAATTGTCTGCTGCAGGGTCGTTGCCGCCTCCTGGTAAGTATCCTGAGTTTTCTTGAGCTTGTCCGTGGCGAAAATGACCGATTTAATCAGATCGCTCATCTTGTGCACGATGTCATCACTCGATTTCACGTACCGTGGCAGCAGATAAATCGAGGTCAGCTGCTCGATACCGCTCAGGCAGTGCGTCTGTACGTCATTTAAACGGGTATAAAAGTAGCCGAATATGACATACGAAACGATGGCGGTGATGGTCGTCGACAACGCGGTAGACATGCCATGGATCACCAACCCCATGCCGCCGAGACTGGCATCTGCCGAATCAATCAGGTCAGAAGCCCCGAGCAGCGCGATCGACAACGAAACTATGGTGCCAAAAACACCGGTCAGGATCAGGATATTGTTGATAAAGCGAATCAGGCCGAAGTGGGTGGCTTCATCGGCGTTGAGCATCGCCGCTAACGCGCCGTGGTTAATTTCGCCATTGGCTCTTTGTATCGCCTGCATTGTCAGTTGCCGTTTGACGACGATCGAATCGGTGGGCAAGCCTTCCATTAAATCGGGCCTGATCGACTCGACATTATTTACAAATCCGGCGATAGCGTTTTCTTCCCGGCGATAACGCAACAGGTGATACAAGACATTGCCCAGGCCGATAACAAGCAGTGCCAGAATTGCAGAGTTGATAACAACCCCGGTGTTGGTGAGCTGATTTTCAAAGTAAAACGGGTAGATCAGATCAAGATTAAGCGCGACCAGTAAAATCGCGGCAGTAATCACCACGCCAAACTGGATGATGATCTTGAGGCTCAGGCCTGTGAGCAGTCGTTGAATATCCATCGCGAGGATCTCTGGTTGATTTAGGCAATCTTAAAAGCCTAGCGGGGTAGCCAGAGCATTTAATAATGTTTTGCCGGGGAAGTCAAAATGGCCGTGTCGACCGGCCTGCCGGATCAGCGGTAAACCCATCTATGGGTCAGGACGCAGTCGCTCCGAGGGTATGGCTTCGCGTGATGCGATCAGAGCATGGTTTGGCGCAGATGATTAATCAGATCGATCTGGGTGATCAGGCCATAGAAAGTATTATCGTCTGCAATTATGGCTACCTTGTCCTCTTTGAACAATGCGACTACGTTATCGATGCTGGCGTCGGGCGCCACAGTTACCAGGTTGCTGACCATGACCGCTTCAACTTTCATCTGGAAATTGTCCTTGTCTTCGTAGATTCCCAACAAGATATCGGATTCATCAATCAGGCCGACGATTTTGCCATCATCGACGACCGGTAGTTGTGATACATCGAACATGCGCATGCGCTTGTAAGTAGTGATCAGGTTGTCCTCGGAAGTAACGGTAACCATATCACCGCTATCCATTGGACGAGCGATCAGGTCGCGTAAATCACCGTGGCTTTCTCGCTCCAGTAATCCCTGGTCGGCGAGCCAGGAATCGTTAAAGGATTTATTCAGGTATTTATTGCCAGTATCGCAGGCAAAGGTCAGTACCCGTTTCGGGGTGGTTTGCTCACGACAGTAGCGCAGCGCGGCTGAAAGCAGGGTGCCGGTTGACGATCCGGCGATAATACCTTCCCTTTTCAGCAACTCACGCTGGGTCTGAAAGGCTTCCCGGTCACTGATGGCATAAGCCTTCGTCACCAGGCTGATATCGCAGATCGGTGGCATAAAATCCTCGCCTATGCCTTCGACCAGCCATGAACCCGCCTGTGGTGTGACGCCCTTGTTAATCGTGTCCGCAAGAATAGAACCTTCGGGGTCGGCAACGATCATTTCGCAACCCGGCGCGTTTTCATGGAAGTACTGCCCGAGACCGGTAACCGTTCCGCTTGAGCCTACTCCAACTATCATTGCATCGAGCTTGCCATCCATCTGGCGCAGAATTTCGGGCCCGGTATCGACCCGGTGGGTCAGCGGATTATTCGGATTTGAGAACTGATCGATGAAAAACGAATTCGGTATTTCCGTTGCGAGACGCTTGGCGTAATCCTGGTAATACTCGGGGTGCCCCTTTTGTACGTCTGAACGCGTCAGCCGCACATCCACGCCCATCGCCCTGATATGACGAATCTTGTCCGGGCTCATTTTATCCGGAATAACCAGAATCAGCTGGTAACCCTTTTGCGCGGCTACCAGGCCAAGGCCCAGCCCGGTGTTTCCCGCGGTTGCCTCGATAATGGTGCCGCCGGGTTGTATATCACCATCTCTTTCTGCGGCTTCGATCATGCTCACCGCGATCCTGTCTTTTATCGAACCGCCCGGATTTTCGGATTCCATCTTGATAAACAGATCGCAGGGGCCGGTATCAAACTGCTTGAGCTTCAAGATCGGCGTATTGCCGATGAGTTCGAGTACAGAGTTATAAATTGCCATAATCAGTTACCACGATCGGGGTTAAAATCGAGAGCCATTATAGCTAATGCGATAATCGCTGAGCGCAATCCACTCGGGATCTATTTCGATCCCCCAGCCGGGCTGGTCAGATATCAATACGTTGCCGTCCTTGATCTCGAAGCCGGGAGCGAAAATATTCTGCTGCCAGGGGTAGTAATCGCTGCCTTCGATCGAGAATTCGACATACTTGCCCGCGTTTTCGATCGCCGCCATGAAGTGTATCGAAAATAACGTCACCAGGCTTAGATTTGCGGAATGCAAAGTGCAGGGTATGCCTGCCTGTCTGGCGTAGTCAGCTACCCACAACGTACGCGTAATGCCACCCATGTAGCAGATGTCAGGCTGTACGATATCGACCACACGATTGTCGATCATCTGTTTCCAGACGGTCATGTTGTTATCCTGTTCGCCGCCAGTCACGTCGATATCCAGCGCAGCGGTCACCTCGCGGGTCCATTCGAGCTCCCAGTAAGGGCAGGGCTCCTCGTAGTGGCTAATGCCGTAGTCAGCAAGCATATGCCCGACCTCGATGGCTTTTTTCGGGGTATAGCCGCTGTTCGCATCTACCATTAATGTGACCTCGTCGCCGAGCGTCGTACGCATGGTTTTAACGATCTCCTCGGTTCTGCCGGGCCATTCATCGATGTCATGTCCACATTCACTGGCGATGCGGAATTTAAACGAGTGGTAGCCAAATTCCTCGCGTAAGGCGAGCATTCGCTCCGCTTCCTGCTGCGGGCTAATATCACGTTTCATGCTCGAGGCATAAACCGGGAATTCAGAGCGCTTTCCGCCGAGCATCTGGTGCACGCTCTTGTCGGCACGCCTGGCACGTATATCCCATAGCGCGGTATCAACGCCACAGAGCGCCCGGTACAGGTAGGTACCCTGGAACTTGTGCTCGCGGTCGAGCACGATGGTGGTGACGGCGTCGATATCCGTCGCGTCCATACCAAGGATGTGGCAGGCAATCTGGCGGTGGACTACTTCGGCGGTTAAATCTGCATTGTAGGGCGATACCTGTCCCCAGCCTTCGTCACCATCGTCGGTGCGCAAGCGCACCAGCGCCACGTATTCGGTGGCAAAGGTTTCGACACTGGTAATGATCACAGGAACCGGGTCCTACAGTCCGTCTAGCGCCTGCTTCAGGTCAGCGATCAGATCTTCAGCCGATTCCAGACCGGCCGATAAACGTACCAGTCCATCGGTGATACCGGCAGCGAGACGTTCTTCTTTAGGCATGTCCGCGTGCGTCATGGTGACCGAATGCGTGACCAGCGATTCTACCGATCCAAGGTTTTCCGCAAGACTCCAGAGTTGCAGGCTATCCATCAGTTTCTTACCGGATTCGACACCGCCATGAACTTCGAACCAGAGCATCGAGCCGTGACCGCTGGCCTGTCGATCGGCAAGTTCTTTTTGCGGGAACGATTCCAGTCCGGGATAGCAGACGCGATCGACATTGGGGTGGGTCTCGAGAAACTGTGCGATTTTGAGTGCATTGGCCGACTGCGCCTCGAGCCGGGTGCTCATGGTCTTGATACCCTGCAATGTATAGAACGCCACCATCGGCGACATGTTACTGCCGAGGCAATTTCTGACGAACATAATCTGTTCGAGATGCTCTTTTTTCGCGGCGGTAATGGATCCGCCCACACTGACGTTATGTCCTTCCATGAACTTGGTGGTGCTGTGCAGGGTGATGTCGGCGCCGAGCTCCAGCGGGCGCTGGAAATAGGGTGTCAGGAAGGTATTGTCAACCACGTGGGGAATCCCGTTTGCCTGCGCGACTTCCGAGATGGCGGCGATGTCGGTCAACTTGAGCGTCGGGTTAGCCGGCGATTCGGTGAAAATCAATGCGGTGTTTTCACGGATGGCACTTTTGACATTTTCCGGATCGGAGGTATCGACAAAACTGCATTCCAGTCCCCATCGATTCAATACTTTGGTTGATATACGGTGGGTGCCGCCATAAACGACATCCGAAAGAATCGCGTGTTTACCGGTACCGGTCAGGGCCATGATAGTGCAGCTGGTTGCGGCCATGCCCGTGGCGAAACAGAGGCTGCCGGCGCCGCCTTCGAGAGCGGTGATGCGATTTTCCAGTGCGGTAACGGTCGGATTACCCGAGCGACTATAGGAGTAACCTTTTTCCAGGTACTTATCGACTGACTCCTGTACGTAGGTTGTGGTCTGGTAGATCGGAGTCAGAATCGCACCGGTAACTGGGTCCGGGCTGACCCCCGCATGTACTTCGCGTGTCTTGAAATGTTGCTTGTCGTTGTCGCTCATGGAAGTCCCCGGTTGGTGGATTGCAAAAGACGGCAATTCTAGCATTAGTAAGACAAATTAAAAAAGCACATTCACTAGTGCTGGCGTGGGCACGGTCAATCTTGCAAAATGCATTGCATGAAGGTTGCCAGCTACCCACAGTATGCCCATTCTACCTGCCCGCACGATTGCCCGAGTACCTCGCGCTCGATGTGAATACCATCGGTTTTTGTGTCATGCTGGCTGATACCGGGTGGGTCGCCGGCCCGGGCGTCAGCGCGCTAGAATCGGTAGAACCCGGCTTGTCTGGTGGTGGGGCGATTTATCACCACACGGCGGTATGGCTTAGAGCTGCAGGAACATCATTATGAATGAGCACGAAAAGTTAAATTATGTCGAGTTTCCGGCGTACGATTTGCCGGCCACCCAGGCTTTTTTTGGCCAGGCTTTCAATTGGATATTCGAAGATTTCGGGCCTGACTACTGTGCTTTTTCGGGTCAGGGTCTCGATGGTGGCTTTTATCGTTCGGAGCTCTATTCGAGTACCCAAAGCGGTGGTGCGCTGCTGATATTTTACAGTGATGACCTGGAAGCTACCCTGGCAAAGATTACCGAGGCCGGGGGACGTATCGAAAAGCCGATTTTTGTGTTTCCCGGTGGCCGTCGCTTTCACTTCAGCGAACCCAGTGGCAACGAGTTTGCGGTATGGTCCGACAAGCCAGAGAAGTAACTTGAACTATCGGCTAACACCGGTTTTTGCAGCAAGATGCACCCTGAACTGTGTTGCCTCGCCGCAGATCGGTAGTGTCGAGTTTGCGCTAGACGGATGATGTTACAGACCGTCGACTCCCTGATACAAATGGCAACCCGCAGCAGTTTGCCAGATTACAATTTGCTGCGGCGGCAGGCGAAGGACCTGTCCATGCAAATCGATATTGGTCGGTCTGCTTTTCTGGATACCCACGGGGTGCGATCCGAACTGGAATACAAACAACAGGCGATGCGCGACCGGCAGATAATGTATCACGCCCATATCGGTATGAATGATATTGGCTCCACCGCGGCGGCGGTTACTAAAATCCATCAGCAATTGACCGCACGGGGGTTTTATCTCGATCGCGCCGGATTTGCGCTCGATCGGCGTATGGGTTTGCCGCCAGAGAGGCGCGCCGCGGCAGCCGCGGAAACCGGACCGATGCTGGAGCAGCAGGAAGACTGGAGTGCTCTGGCGCAAGCGGCGCCGATCCAGCCGCATCTTGGAGACTTCATGATTGGTCAACCGGCATCAGTGGCAAATACTGTCCAGGCCCTGCGTATCGGCTGCACTACGATTGGCAATCTTTCCCAGTTTTTTACCTTCGAAGCACCCGGCTGGAGCGATGCTGAAATGACCGCGGCACAAACTTACCAGGCGATGGCCTTGCTGGCCGAATTTCGTGATCAGGGGGCTATGCTGCATTCCTATCTGGAGGATGGATTTGGTGCGTTGTTTCAGCATTGTTCCAGCGTTGCAGCCTGGGCGATGCTGGAGCGATATATCGTCGAAGAACTTATCGGTGCCCGCCTGGCGCATTGCATCGGCGGGCTAACCACTGATCCGATAAAACGCGCCGGCTGGGTTCTGGCATTGCATGAAATCCATCAGCGGGAGCAGGTTGGCTCGATGATTTATGGCGATACTATTTCCTTTGGTCTCGAATTCGAGAAGAACCGTGCCGTTACTGCCGAGTACCTGATGTGGGATATTCTGATTCAGTTGCATGCACCGAGCGGCCATGCCGTGCTGCCGTTACCGGTGACCGAGGCGATCCGTATCCCGTCAGCCGATGAAATTATCGAAGCCCAGTTGTTTGGACGACAGGTTGAAGCGAGTGCGCGCAGGTTGTACCCGCATGTCGATTTTTCAGCGGCCGAAGCCTTTGCCGAAACTGTTTGTCGACAGGGCCGGCAAATTTATGACAACGCACTGGCGGGTTTGGCCGACATGGGTGTGGATACCCGCAACCCCCTGCAAATGCTGTTTGTGTTGAAAAAACTGGGCCCACAGCATTTCGAACAGTTATTTTCTGCTGATCTGGATACCGCGCTATCTCCG
>CAWCBX010000109.1:0-14417 GCA_963793595.1 uncultured Gammaproteobacteria bacterium
CAGACAGTTAATAAGCTGGTGCAAAATATTTGACGCCAATTACATACTGAGAGGTATTTTCACCGGATACTTCACGGCACCATTTTACCTCCGCGAGGGTTACCAAACGTAAGTCTTCGGATAAGCCTGTACAGGAGTCATTTGGATTGAATTTTTTTACCCTAATACAAAGGGTTGCGCTAGGTTGGAGGTCCGATCGTCCCCGCAGGTCGAGGATCACCAGGTCCTCGCACTTCTTTTCCAGCAGGTGCCAGACCGCACGCTCGGCCAGCACATAGGCCGGCGAATCGTCGGGCATCACGAAGGCCGGTCCGTTGGTTTCTTTCGCTTGGTTCAAGAGCCGGTTCCCCCTCCGCCGCGGTCGGCGAAATCAGTTGAGACGATTGATGACGTACTCGACGGCCACGGCCAGCAGATCCTTCTGGGGCCCGGAGGCCACCGGGGCCAGGGCGCCCTTGGCTTCCTCCCCGAACTCGCGCGCCTTGGCGAAGGCGTAGTCGACGCCGCCGAAATCGGTGACGAAGGACTTCACCTCGGGCCAGCAGGCCGCGCGGGCGGCGCTGTCGGTCGCGGCCGGCCAGTTCGGCGATACGGTCTCGCCGCTCGCCGCGTGCCGTTGCGCCAGGCGGCGATCAGCGGCAGGGTGATGCGGCCTTCCTCCCAGTCCTGACCGGTGGGCTTGCCCAGGCGCCGTTCGTCGCCCAGATAGTCGAAGATGTCGTCGGTGATCTGGAAGACCAGGCCGGTCTTGCTGCCGAAGACGCCGAAGGCCTCTTCGTGCCGCGGCCATGCGCTCGTTGAAGGAAACCCCGATCCGGCAGCTGTTCTCGATCAGCGACGCGGTCTTCTGGTAGATGATCTGCAGGTAGCGCTCCTCGGTGATGTCCATGTCGTAACGGTGCTCCAGCTGCAGCATCTCCGCCTCGCTCATCAGCACGGTGGTGCGGGCCAGCAGTTCCACCGCGTGGTGCAGGCCCTGCCAGGCACAGGTTGTGCAGGGCCTTGCTGTAGAGGTAGTCGCCCATGATCAGGGCCGCGCTCGAGCCGTACTTCACGTTCACCGAGGGCAGGCCGCGCCGGGTCAGCGCCTCGTCGATGAAATCGTCGTGGACCAGGGTGGCGGTGTGGACCAGCTCGACACTCGCCGCGGCGGTGATGGCCCCCGGGGCGAAACCGCTCGCCGTCCTGGGCGGCCAGCAGCAGCAGGGTGGGCCGAAACCGCTTGCTCTTGCCCTGCCGGATGTGGTCGCAGATCTCCCTGGTCAGCGGGCTGTCACCGTCGGTGATGCGCCGGAACTCCTCGTCGACCTGCTTCAGGGCGGGCGCGATCTTCTTCTGCAGGGTGATCAGCTTGATGCGTTCGCGATCCACAAGTCCCATGGATTCCAACTTTCCGAGTTGATGACCCCGGCCCCGATCCGGGTGGTACTGGTTCAAATATTCGCGATTGCCGGCCGAATGTCAATCCCGATCGTCCTCATCCCGTTTGCGCTGCCTGGATGTCGCCAGGATGGAGACCAGCACCGACCCGATGTACAGGACGATGACCGGGCCGGCCATCATCAACTGGCTGATCACGTCCGGCGGCGTCAGCAGCGCCAAGACCTTTGAGCGATTGCGCACAACCCTTGCCGACGTCACCGTAGCCGAGCACGACCGCTACCTTGCCGGCGATCATGACATCGGTAGCGCGCTTGATACCGTCAACCAGTGATTCCCGACAACCATAGAGGTTGTCGAACTTCGACTTGGTCACCGAGTCGTTTACATTGAAGGCAGGGAAAGGCAGTTCACCTTTAGCCTGCATCTGATGCAGGCGATGCACACCGGTGGTGGTTTCTTCGGTGACACCCTTGATGTTTTTCTGGATAGTCGAGTACCAGTTGGGCGACTCGGCCAGTTTCGCGCGAATCGAGGCGAAGGCGATGATTTCTTCCTCGGTACCCGGATTATCCAGCACCGAAATGTCTGTCTCGGCCTTGCTGCCCAGATTGATCAGCATGGTTGCGTCGCCACCATCGTCGAGAATCATGTTGGGCGTTCCGCCATCGTGCCATTCCATGATCTTGTGACTGTACTGCCAGTAATCTTCCAGCGTTTCGCCCTTGACGGCAAACACGGGAACGCCGGTTTCGGCGATCGCTGCCGCGGCGTGATCCTGGGTAGAAAAGATATTACAGGAAGCCCAGCGAACTTCGGCGCCGAGCGCGACCAGGGTTTCGATCAAAACCGCGGTCTGGATGGTCATGTGCAGTGAGCCGGCGATACGGGCGCCTTTCAAAGGCTGCTCTTTGCCGTATTTGCTGCGCAGCGATACCAGGCCCGGCATCTCGGTTTCGGCAATTGCGATTTCTTTGCGACCCCAGGCAGCAAGCGACATGTCCGCTACCGTGTAATCGTCTTTAATAAGGTCGGTGACGTTAGCACTCATAAATAATCTCCAGAACTATTTATGAGCGTCGTTGAATTGATCGTGTCGGCGAGCCTGGCAGCAAAGCTGTCGCAACGCTCCTCGCTTTCAAGTCCCCGGATGGGGGAACCGGGTAGTTTAGTCAAAAAGGTGCTGGTGTCAAATCCAAAAAGGCGCCCAAATGGCGTCTCTTTAAAACTGTTTACAGGCCGGCATCCGCTTTGAGTGCCTCGGCCCGGTCAACTTTTTCCCAGCTCAGGTCCAGGTCTTCGCGTCCGAAATGGCCGTAAGCAGCAGTCGGCTGGTACATTGGCTTCATCAGGTCGAGCATGGCAATCAAACCTTTGGGTCGGAGGTCAAAATGTTCCCGGATCAGCGTGATGATGCGACTGTCATCGATAGCCCCGGTGCCGAAGGTGTCGACACTGATCGATGTGGGTTCGGCAACTCCGATTGCGTACGAAACCTGTACTTCGCAACGTTCAGCAATGCCCGCGGCGACTATATTCTTGGCCACGTAACGTGCGGCGTAAGCTGCCGAGCGGTCAACCTTGGAAGGATCCTTGCCAGAGAAGGCGCCGCCACCGTGACGCGCCATGCCACCATAGGTGTCAACGATAATTTTACGGCCTGTCAGTCCGGCATCACCCACCGGCCCGCCGATCACGAACCTGCCGGTTGGATTGACGTGAATATTTTCGTTTTTACATTGGGCAAACCAGTCTTCCGGCAGTACCGGTTTGAGGATGGTTTCGATAACCGCCTCGCGCAAGGTGCCGAGATCTACCTCTTCCTTGTGCTGGGTCGACAAAACTACCGCCTCTATACCGACGGGTTTGTGATCCTCGTAACGCAGCGTGACCTGGCTCTTTGCGTCGGGTAGTAACCAGTCGAGCTCACCGGATCTCATCAATTCGAACTGTTTGCGCACCAGTCGATGTGCGTAGGTAATGGGTGCCGGCATCAATACGTCTGTGTCGTTGCAGGCATAGCCGAACATCAGGCCCTGATCACCGGCGCCCTGTTCCTTGTCACTGGATTCATCGACCCCCATTGCGATATCACCCGACTGTTTGCCGAGCCCGGTAAGCACGGCGCAGGTTTTGCCATCGAAGCCACATTCCGGGTTGTCGTAACCAATATCGCAGACGGTTTTGCGTACCAGCGCTTCCATATCGACCTCGGCGTTAGTGGTGATTTCACCGGCGAGCAGGACCATGCCGGTTTTCACCAGGGTTTCGCAGGCTACGCGGGACCGATGGTCCTGTTCCAGCAAGGCATCGAGTACGGCATCCGATATCTGGTCAGCCATCTTGTCGGGATGTCCGCCGGATACCGATTCGGAAGTGAAAATGTATGAACCTGGCATGTGGTGCCCCAAAGCTAGTGTCGGAAAAAAGGCATTATATGTAAGACAATTTAAATTAACAGCCTTGATTGTGACCTTACATAGAAATGCTCAATAAGCTTTAAAGATTTTATAAGTTGCTGTCAATTTGCATTTACGAGAGAATATCGCGCCTTATCGACAGCGCGTATGTAGTGGTTATCCCGAATTAATGACCGGAGCCGTCATTAATCATGTGTTAGCCATAAAATAATCATTATTAATCAAGAAGTTATTTTGAACAAATCGATTTCGAGAACGATCAATGTCATCACGTAAAACGCTTGCTAACGCCATCCGGGTGTTGAGTATGGATGCGGTACAAAAGGCCAATTCCGGACATCCCGGCGCCCCTATGGGTATGGCTGATATCGCTGAAGTCCTCTACAACGACTTTATGCGACACAATCCGGCGAACCCTGAATGGAGTAACCGCGATCGTTTTGTCATGTCTAACGGGCATGGCTCGATGCTGCCATATTCGGTGTTACACCTGAGCGGCTATGAAGTCACGATCGAAGATTTAAAGAATTTTCGTCAATTGCACTCGAGAACACCCGGTCACCCCGAATATGGTTGTGCGCCGGGAATCGAGACGACCACCGGACCGCTGGGCCAGGGCATCGCCAATGCAGTTGGCATGGCGATTGCGGAGCGTGCCCTTGGCGCCGAATTTAACCGCGACGGGTTCAATATCGTCGACCATTTTACCTATGTCTTCCTCGGCGACGGCTGCATGATGGAAGGTATTTCGCATGAAGCATGCTCGCTCGCGGGCACGCTGGGACTGGGCAAGTTGATCGCATTCTGGGACGACAACGGTATTTCGATCGATGGTAAGGTTGAAGGCTGGTTCCTGGACGATACGCCGAAACGTTTCGAAGCCTACGGCTGGCACGTGATTGAAGTAGACGGTCACGACCCGGATGAAATAAAGATCGCCATCGAGGCCGCACGCGCAATCACCGCCAAACCGTCGCTGATCTGCTGCAAGACTATCATCGGCTTCGGCTCGCCTAACAAGGCGGGTGGACATGCCTGTCATGGCGCCCCACTCGGAGAGGAAGAGGTTGCGCTGGCACGGGTTGAATTGAACTGGGAGCATGCCGCATTCGAGGTGCCCGAAGAAGTCTACCAGGGTTGGGATCATACGTCAGAAAGGCCAGGCCCAGGAAGATGCCTGGACGCAGATATTTGCGGCTTACGAGGAAGAACATGCGGAACTGGCGGCCGAATTTGAAAGACGCATCAAGCGTGAGTTACCGGCTGACTGGCAGGAAGCCGCCGCGGCGTTTATCGCCGGGCTGGATGAAGCCGCGGAAGACAAGGCCACCCGGCAGGCGTCGCTCGCCGCGATCGAAGCCTATGCGCCCTTGTTACCCGAGCTGTTTGGTGGTTCCGCCGACCTGGGATGTTCCAACCTGACCGAATGGTCGGGATTCAAACCAATGCAGCCTGAATCAGCCGAGGCCAATTACATCAACTATGGTGTACGCGAGTTCGGCATGTCGGCGATGTTGAACGGTATTGCCCTGCATGGTGGCTATATGCCGTTTGGCGCTACCTTCCTGGTGTTTTCCGATTATGCCCGGAATGCCCTGCGCCTCGCGGCGTTGATGAAAGTGCAGAGTATTTTCGTCTATACCCACGATTCGATCGGTCTCGGTGAAGATGGTCCGACGCACCAGGCGATAGAGCATATTCCGAGCTTGCGCATGATCCCCAACATGCGGCTATGGCGTCCCTGCGATACCGTGGAGTCCGCGGTTAGCTGGAAAGCAGCGATCGAACATCGTGACGGCCCCAGCTGCCTGGTGTTTTCACGTCAGAGTCTGAAGCACCAGGCGCGCAGTCCTGAGCAGATAGACGCTATCGCCCGTGGTGGATACATCCTGCGCGATTGCGAAGGCACGCCGGATGCGATCATTATTGCCACCGGTTCCGAGGTGGAACTGGCGATCGCGGCTTATGAGTCTGAGGCACTGGAGGATAAAAATGTACGCGTGGTTTCGATGCCGAGCACGAACCTGTTTGATCTTCAGTCTAAGGATTACCGGGATTCGGTGCTGCCCCCCGGGGTCAGTGCGAGAATTGCGATCGAAGCCGCGGTCACCACGGGCTGGTACAAGTATGTCGGTATGGATGGCATTGTTATCGGCATCGATACTTTTGGTGAGTCGGCCCCAGCGAAAGAATTGTTTGCTTACTTCGGTTTCACTGTCGATAAAGTGGTGGAAGCGGTCAGCAGCCTGTTAGGCACAGATTAATTATTAACTCTTAGGAGAAACAAATGACAGTACGTGTCGGCATAAATGGTTTCGGTCGAATTGGACGTATGGTATTTCGCGCAGCGCAGGAGTTCGACGATGTCGAAGTCGTAGGTATCAATGACCTGCTCGACCCGGATTACCTGGCATACATGCTCAAGCATGATTCGGTGCACGGTAAGTTCAAGGGTGATATCGCGGTTGACGGCAATACGCTGGTGGTCAACGGCAAGAATATTCGACTCAGCGCCGAACGCGATCCGGCTGAGTTAAAGTGGGGCGACATTGACGTTGACGTGGTTATCGAATCAACCGGCTTGTTCCTGACCAAGGAAACCGCGCAAAAGCATATCGATGCCGGCGCCAAAAAAGTCATCATGTCGGCGCCGTCCAAGGACGACACGCCGATGTTCGTATTCGGCGTCAATGACGATACTTACGCTGGTGAAGCGATCATATCGAACGCTTCCTGTACCACCAATTGCCTGGCGCCGATTGCCAAGGTAATCGACGATAATTTTGGTCTCAAGCGCGGTTTGATGACTACCGTACACGCAGCGACTGCAACCCAGAAAACCGTCGATGGTCCTTCGATGAAAGACTGGCGAGGCGGGCGTGGCATTCTCGAGAATATCATTCCTTCATCTACCGGTGCGGCGAAAGCGGTGGGCAAGGTTTTACCTAAACTCAATGGCAGGCTAACCGGAATGTCGTTTCGCGTGCCTACATCGGATGTTTCGGTGGTCGACTTAACTGTTGAACTGGAAAGAAATGCCAGTTACGAAGAAATTTGTGCGGCCATGAAAAACGCCGCCGAAGGCGCGATGAAAGGCGTGCTGGCCTATACCGAGGAAAAGGTAGTATCTACCGACTTTCGTGGTGAGGCCTGTACTTCGACTTTTGATGCCGAGGCCGGCATTCAAATGGATGAAACTTTCGTCAAACTGATTTCATGGTATGACAATGAATGGGGCTATTCCTGCAAGGTAGTTGAAATGGCGCGTGTCATCGCGGCCTGAAGATGCCGGTTCTGGAAATGACCGGCCTCGACCTGGCCGGTAAACGCGTACTGATCCGTCAGGACCTGAACGTTCCAGTCAGGGACGGGGTTGTCACCAGCGATCAGCGGATCAAGGCATCGTTACCGACGATACGGCATTGTATCGACGCCGGCGCGCGTCTCATGATCATGTCGCATCTGGGCCGACCCGAAGAGGGTAACCCGGAAGCGCAGTATTCGCTGCAGCCGGTTGCCGATTATCTGGGTGAAGCACTGGGTAAGGACGTGCCGCTGATCAGCAACTATCTTGAGCAGGCACCCGCGATGAACGATGGCGATGTTGTGCTGCTCGAAAATGTGCGCTTCAACCCGGGCGAAAAAGCGGACGATGAAGGCCTGTCGCGACAATATGCGGCGCTGTGCGATATCTTCGTCATGGATGCGTTCGGTACTGCCCATCGCGCCCAGGCATCGACGCATGGTGTTGGCCGGCTTGCCCCGCTGGCCTGTGCCGGTCCGTTGCTCGCCGCCGAACTCGATGCCCTCGGCAAGGCATTGCATGAACCTGCCAGGCCGGTTGTGGCAATTGTCGGCGGGTCAAAGGTTTCGACCAAGCTGACGGTGCTGGAGTCACTCTCCACCATCGTCGACCAGCTGATTCCTGGTGGTGGTATAGCAAACACCTTTATTGCCGCAGCGGGTTTCAACGTCGGCAAATCACTAATGGAAGTGGATTTGATTCCCGAGGCAAAGCGGCTGATGCAACAGGCGCAGGCACAGGGCAGGGATATCCCGATTCCGGTCGACGTCGTCTGTGGCAAGGAATTTTCGGCGACTGCGGAGGCCGTAGTGAAACCGGTTGCCGAAGTCGAGGATGATGACATGATCTTCGATATCGGGCCGCAAACCGCGACCCGTTTTGCCGAAATCACTGCAACAGGCAGCGACCATCGTCTGGAATGGTCCGGTCGGCGTTTTCGAGTTTGATCAGTTCGGCGAAGGCACCAGGGCTGTGTCACAGGCGATCGCCGCATCAGCGGCTTTTTCGATCGCCGGCGGTGGCGACACGCTGGCGGCGGTCGACAAGTACGGTATAGCCGATCAGGTTTCATACATTTCCACCGGGGGTGGAGCTTTCCTTGAGTTTCTGGAAGGTAAACAGTTGCCCGCGGTGGCAATGCTGGAAACGAGGTATGAGGATTATGCACGCGGTAAAACGTAGAACCAAGATTGTTGCGACCATGGGGCCCGCGACCGAGTCCGACGAAGCTGTCGATAGCCTGATCAAGGCCGGGGTCGACGTAGTGCGGCTCAATTTTTCTCATGGAACAGTCGAGGAACACCGGGCGCGTGCTGAAAAAATAAGGCGTATAGGTCTCGAAAATAATCGCCACCTGGCAATTCTCGCCGATTTACAGGGCCCAAAAATACGACTGGAGAAATTCAGGGACGGCGTGATTGAACTCGCTATCGGAGATAAGTTTTGTCTCAATACCGAGTGTGCGGATGGCGAGGGTGATAGTAGCGAGGTCGGAGTGACCTATAAAAAGCTGCCCGATGACGTCACCAGCGGAGATGTCCTGGTGCTCGATGATGGGCGCATAGTGCTTCAGGTTGATGCCGTCGACGGGCCCAGGATTAACTGCAGTGTGCAGATTGGCGGTGAGCTTTCCGATAACAAGGGAATCAACCTCAAGGGCGGCGGGTTAACCGCCGAGGTTTTAACCGAAAAGGACAAGGCTGATATAAAAACCGCGGCACTCATCGATGCCGATTATCTTGCGGTATCTTTCCCCAGGAACGCGGCGGACATGAACCAGGCGCGCAAGCTGCTCGAGGCGGAAGGCTCCAGCGCGGGTCTGGTGGCCAAGATCGAGCGTGCCGAGGCACTGGATAATCTCGAGGAGATTATCGCGGCCTCGGAGGCGATCATGATTGCACGCGGTGATCTTGGTGTGGAAATCGGTGATGCAAAATTACCCGCGGTACAAAAAGAAATCATTCGCAAGGCAAGGGAATTGAACTGCGTAACGATTACCGCGACCCAGATGATGGAATCGATGCGCGAGAACCCGATCCCGACCCGCGCCGAGGTATTCGATGTCGCCAACGCGGTACTCGATGGCACCGATGCGGTTATGTTATCGGCGGAAACCGCGACCGGCGCTTTTCCGAGCGAAACTGTCAAATCGATGTCGGATATCTGTATCAATGCCGAGCAGCAAAGCCGTGCGATCAAATCCCGGCACCGGCTCGACGACACCTTTACCAAGGTCGATGAAGCTATTGCAATGGCGGCCATGTATACCGCGAATCATTTAAATGTGCGCGCGATTGCAACCCTGACCGAATCCGGATCGACATCGTTATGGATGTCGCGCATCAGTTCCGGCATTCCGATTTTTGCGCTTTCTCGACACCAGTCGACCAACCGCAAGGTCAATCTCTATCGCGGGGTATTCCCGGTATATTTCCCCACCATCCACACCAATCACGCCGAGGCAAATCAGGAGGCGGTTGAATTGATGAAGGCACATGGCACCATCGAGGATGGTGACCTGGTGATCATCACCAAGGGCGATTTAATGGGAACCGGTGGTGGTACCAACGCGATGAAGATCGTCGAAGTAGGCAATATGCCCGACTTTCTCGCCTAGCAGGCTGCTAATTTGCAGTCGTCTGGGGTGGTTTCTTGCTCGTTAGCAGGCTGTAACTGAAGATCGCGAGCCCGATCCAGATACCGATGAATCCGACCAGCTTGTTGAAGTTGAAAGATTCTCCCAGCAGCAACACGCCAGATAAAAATTGCAGCGATGGCGTAACGTAAAACAGGATGCCCACCGTTGTCATTGGCAGCAGGCGCGTGCCGGCGGTGAAAAAAGCCAGCGGTATAATCGTAATCGGCCCACCCAGGATAAGCAGTAGATCGGTATCCCAGGCGTAGTGCAGGAACATCGCCTCGCCGCGGAATTGTTGCCATAACAGCAGCGCCAGCGTAAATGGCAGTAACAATAATATCTCGACCAACAGTCCGGGCACCGCATTGGTCTTCATTTGCTTGCGCATGAGTCCATAAGCCGCGAAGCTTATGCCGACCGCGATACCAACCCAGGGTACCGAAGCGGTGGTAAGGACGTAGTAAGCGACGCCTGCCGCCGCAAACATGATTGCGGCGATGTTCAATCGGTTCAATTTTTCCCTGAATACTATGACCCCGGCGAGCACGTTCAACAGCGGTGTCAGAAAGTAGCCCATGCTGGCCTCGACGACGCGATGATTGGCGACGGCCCAGATGTATATGCCCCAGTTGGCGCAGATTACCAGGCTCGATATTGCCAGCCACCTGAGTTCACGCCAGCATCGGAAAGCATCTTTGAACTGGGCTCTGCGCCGCGGGCTCAGCAATACCAGCAGCAACAGTAACGGCATCGACCATAGCATTCGGTGCAGCAGGACTTCGCTCGCGGGTACGTGATTTAGCAGCGCCCAGTAAAGTGGGAACAGGCCCCAGCCGATATAGCCGGTCAGAATGATCGCATAGCCCTTGTTCATCAGTTTTTAATGTCGCCGCAAATCTCGCGTCATTACCAGGATAAGACCAACTACCTGGAGAAAAATGGCAATATCGAAGAGACGCGAGTTATCGTGCGCGAGAAAACGATCGAGTCGGAATTTATGCATAGCATTATGCGAACAGGCGCGGCAGCGAGTCGCCATGGGTACAGCAGAACAGGGCATGGTTGCAGTGAGCCTGGAGATCCGTGGCATTATCCATCGCGGCATCGGTTATCGGCTCAACCTGGTTCAAAACCACCGCAGCGACTCTGAGTTGTCTGCTTTCAACCGCCTGTATCGTCATCAAAGCCTGGTTTACTGCGCCGATACGATCATTGACAACGATGACCACAGGTAGTTGCAGTGCGCTCGCCAGGTCGGCGTTCAATCCGTTTTCAGCGAGGGGAGAATAGAAGCCGCCTGCACCCTCGACTATCAGGCGATGATCCGGCTGGTCGCGCTCACAGGCTTCTACCAGTTGCTCAATGCGAATTTCCTCGTTTTCAAGGCGCGCTGCTCGTGGTGGGGCGAGTGCGGCGCGATAACGATAGGCCGCGATCCGTTCGATACTTTCACGATTATCGTTGGCCTGTTGCAAGGCCAGCGCATCATGGGTGACCAGGTCGCCGTTTGCCGATACCACACAGCCTGATTCCACCGGTTTACGGGTTTCGACCTTGACCCCCTGCTGAACTAACTGGCGTACGATCTGGCAGGCGATGTAAGTCTTGCCGACATCGGTGTCGGAACCGGTAATGAAGTAACCGTTGTCATCAAGCGGGAGCATGGCTGCATTCTGTGCAAGTTAAATAATAACTGCAAGTACCTGCCTGCGCCGGTGACGAATGGTGCTGGGAAAAGCAGGGCTGCCTGTTATAATCGCGCGCGTTTTTGGCAGGTGTTTGGAACATGCAGGATTTTGTCATCGGTCAGCGCTGGATCAGCGCCGCCGAACTTCAACTAGGCCTCGGTATGGTCATCGAGATCGAGCATCGTACGGTCAGTATCGTATTTCCTGCGACTGGCGAAACCCGTATCTATGCGCGCGCCGATGCCCCGTTGACGCGGGTGCGTTTTCGCAATGGCGACTGGATAGAAAGGCAGGATGGAGAAATCCTGCAGGTTATCGAATTGAGCGAAACGGACGGCCTGATTCGTTACCATTGCGAAGATGAGCATGGCCAGCGGGTAGATCTTCCCGAGGGCCGCCTGAGCAACTTTCTGCAACTTAATCAACCCGGCGAAAGATTGCTTAATGCGCAAATCGATCGTAACAAATGGTTTGCGCTGCGCTGCAAGACCCGCAATATCGCCAACCATCTGCAGCAGTCGCCGGTGTTTGGCCTGGCCGGCAGTCGCACCAGCCTGATCGCACACCAGATGTACATTGCCCACGAGGTATCGAACCGATACGCGCCGCGGGTTCTGCTCGCCGACGAAGTCGGGCTGGGTAAAACGATCGAAGCCGGCCTGATCCTGCATCAGCAACTCCTGCTCGAACGCGCCCGGCGGGTGTTGATCGTGGTGCCGGAATCCCTGGTGCACCAGTGGCTGGTGGAAATGTTACGCCGCTTTAACCTGATGTTCAGCATCTTCGACGAGGCTCGATTTGCCGAGCCGGAGGAGGACGGCAACTCGACGCCGCTGACGATGAAAATCCTTTCCACAGCGAGCAACTGATTTTATGCAGCCTGGAGTATCTGATCAAACACCCCGAACAGGTTGTTCATGCGCGTAATGGCGAATGGGATTTGCTCGTGGTTGACGAAGCACATCATCTGCTGTGGTCGCCCGAGTCGGCTAGTCCCGAGTACCAGCTGGTGGAACAACTGGCTGAAAACACGGCGGGGTTGTTGTTACTTACCGCTACCCCGGAGCAGTTGGGCAAGGCAAGCCATTACGCACGTTTACGTCTGCTGGACCCGGATCGATTCAGCGATCTCGACCGATTTCTTAGCGAGGAACAAGGCTATCAGCAGCTTGCCGATCAGGCACAGGCCCTGCTGGAAGATCCTGATCGAAGCCGGGAGCTGGATGATTTACTGGATCAACATGGTACCGGACGGGTGTTGTTTCGTAATACCCGTCACGTGGTCAAGGGTTTCCCCGCCCGTGAAGTGCATCCCGTCGCGCTGAACCCGACTGACCAGGGCGATCCCTACAGCCATTGGCTGGGCGAGTTGTTACGCGAGCTCAAGTCGAAAAAAGTACTGGTCATTGCCGCGGCCGCAACTACCGCGCAGCGGCTGGTGGCCTTTTTAAAGCAACAGTTGGGTATCCGTGCAGCGCTATTTCATGAGGGCATGACCCTGCTCGAGCGAGACCGCGCCGCGGCCTGGTTTGCCGATGATGAAGATGGCGCACAGGTATTGATCTGCTCGGAAATTGGCAGCGAAGGGCGTAATTTCCAGTTTGCGCATCACCTGGTGTTGTACGATTTGCCGCTCAACCCCGACCTGCTCGAGCAACGCATCGGACGGCTCGATCGTATTGGTCAGAACGCGGTGATCAATATTCATGTGCCGTATGTTAAAGGCAGTGCCCAGCAGGTGCTGTTTCGCTGGTATCACGAAGGCCTCGGTGCCTTTTCGCAAACCTGCCCGGCCGGACACCAGGTCTATCTGCAGACCCGGCAGGAGTTGCAGCAGCACCTGGACGATCCGCTATTACCTGTCGATGCTTTTATCGAACGGACCCACGAGTTACACCAGTCGCTGGATCGGGAGTTACAGCTCGGGCGTGATCGCCTGCTCGAAATAAATTCCTGTCGTCCCGGAGTCGCGGAGGCGCTGATTGACGAGGCGATGCAACGTGACCTCGATTTCGACCTGTTTAAATTCATGGAGCGAATTTATGACTGTTACGGGGTCAACAGTGATATTCGCGGCCGTGACGGCTGGGTGATAACGCCGGGTGACAACATGCTCACGCAGATGCCCGGTTTGCCGGAGGATGGTATGACGGTGACCTATGACCGTAGTGCGGCGCTCGCTAACGAAGACCTGCATTACCTGACCTGGGAGCATCCGTTCGTGCGCAATGCGATGGATATGATCCTGAGCAGTGAATTTGGCAATACTGCACTGGTTGCGTTGAATTACAGCGGGGTTAAAGCGGGTACGCTGCTCGCCGAGTGTCATTTTCTGATGGATTTCAGTGACGATTCAGGTAGCCACAACGAACGTTACTTTCCCAATTCGACTATCAGGGTCGTGGTTGATGAGTCGGGACAGGACCATGCCGGGCGCGTCGATCTCGAAGCGGCCCTGCAGCAAACGCAGCGTGTCGACGCGGATACAGCGATCAAGGTCGTCAAGGCCAGGCAGACCGAATTGACGCAAATGCTGGAATTCGCGGACCTTGTCGCTGACAGCCATGTACCCGGTTTGATCGCCGATGCGCGAAGTAACGGTCGTGAGTTGCTGGGACATGAAGTCGAGCGGCTGATCGAGTTGCGTAAAGTGAATCCCGGCGTGCGCGACGACGAAATTGAATTCTTTCAGGGCCAGCTTGATCGTTTCGAATCCGCGCTCGGTCATGCGCGCCTGCGGCTCGATGCGGTCAGGGTAATCGTCGCGCTCTGATCCCGTCGTCGCGGGTAGCACGACAAAAATGCTATGATATGCGCAGTTTGAACTGGAGATAAGGACGATGACCGATACCTACTCGCTGACGCAGTATGTCGATGACTTGAGAGCCATTGTTGCCGAAACCAGTGACGAAGCTGAAATTATTCGTCGGGTCGGCCCGTTAGCGCAACGCGTGGTGGCTGACAAATCCTGGTTGCAGCCGAAGTAC
>CAWCBX010000110.1:0-15154 GCA_963793595.1 uncultured Gammaproteobacteria bacterium
CATCGAATTTGCAGTGCTACGCGACCCGGATTCGATCGCGTCGTCATCCAGGCGCAGACGTTCCGCTTCGAGACTCCCCGCCGCCGTCCTTCGATGGCGCCGAACCGGCCACGGCCGACGCCGGGCACCGATGTCGGTGAGTTGTTGCGCTGCAAGTTGCGGTCGGGGATACTGTCGAGGCTGGCGCTAAATCGCTGATGATCATTGAAGCCATGAAGATGGGAATATGGCCATCGTCGCGAGAAGCGCGAGCGTCAGCGAAATCCTGTTTGCGGTTGGCGATCAGGTCGAGGAAGGGGAAAACCGCTGATATTGAGGTCGTATTAGTTCAATGAGTTTTCCGGCAAGTTAAGATTGTCGAGGTTGGGCCGCGTGACGGATTGCAGAATGAAGCCAGCACGGTACCGGCCGAAATCAAGGTCCAATTGATTGAAATGTCGTGATGCCGGCTTGCCGGTGGTCGAATTGGGTGCCTTCGTGTCGCCGAAATGGGTTCCGCAAATGGCCCACAGCGCGGAAGTTTTTTCGCAAATCAGGCGCCGTGCCGACGTTTCTTATCCCATGCTGAAGGGACTCGAGCTCGCGCTTGCGGCCGGCGTCGAAGAAGTAGCGTTGTTTGCCCGCATCCACGGAGCGGCCTTTCGCAAAAAAATACCAATTGTTCGATCGCCGAGAGCATCCATTGTTTCAACGCCGTACTCGATGCAGGCGCTGGCCGCTGGGTGCGCGGATATATTTCATGCGTATGGGGTTGTCCTTATAAACGAGGTTTCTTTCGACACGGTTTCAATGCTTGCGCAAAAACTGCTGCAAAAGGGATGTTATGAAGGTTCTCCCTCTAGGCATCGGTGTCGGCACCGCGGGCCGGCAACAGAATCCAGAAGAAGAATCAGCAGAGGCAGGGGGCGGGGCTGGTGTCACAGCTTGCCGCTCATTTTCATGATACTTATGGCCAGGCGCTGGCAAATATTCACGCGGTAATGCAATGCGGAATTACGTTGACAGTTCGGTGGCCGGCGGGCCGCTGTCCTATGCGAAGGGAGCTACCGGTAACGTCGCGACCAAGACGCGAGTTTACACGCGCACGGGATGGGCAACAACGGGCTCATAAGCTACTCGCAGCAGGGCGCTTCATCAGCGATTTTCTCGGCGTGAACCGGTCTCGCGTGCGGCTACAGCGTTGCTGCGTAAACAGGCCGGGTAAGAAATGCAGTGGTGCGCAGACGCGGTTACGCGAGAAAAGAAACATCACCGTAAAATCGACTGTGAAGGCTTCCTGCGCAGCGATGGCCGGTGGGACATCGATGTGCACATGGTCGATACTCGCACCACGATGCGCTTACGACGCACTCCATCGAGGTGGTGTCATCAAGGCCGGTGAAGCGGTGAGTCACATGTGGTTGCGTTTTACCATCGATCTCGATTTTCTGATCCACGAGGTTCACGCCGCTTCAGATCAAACTCCGTTCAGTATCTGTCCGCGTGCGCAGAGGCAATGCGCAGCCTGGTTGGTTTGCGTATCGGCTTTGGCCGGATGAAGCAGGTGCGCGAGCGCATCGGTAGCGAGCGCAGTTCTCCGACTCATTCTCGATAGATTTGCTTGGCACGGTTGGTGGAACCTCCCTACCAGACCCTGCAACTGCCGCACTGAAGAGCGGAAGCCCACGCGCGAGTTGTGTGAAAAGCCACCGATTATCGATACCTGTCTCGCGTTATCGAGCAGTGGTGAGGTCGTTAAAAACCGCTGGCCCAAGTTTTATGACTCACGGTCTGCCGAGGAATCCCAATCATGACGATTGCACTGGCTTTCGATATCTACGGAACCCTGATCGACCCGCACGGGGTCGTCGATGAGCTGGCGCAGCATGTCGGCGCGCAGAACTTCGACATCTGGCGCGACAAGCAACTCGAGTACACCTTTCGCTGTGGTTTGATGGACCGCTATCTGAGTTTGTGAAATTGGGACCCGCCAAGCTGCACCTGCATTATACCTGATAGCCTGTGGGGACTGGCTTGATGAAACGGCAAGAGCCTTGATGCAAGTCTATCGGGATGCTGCTGGCTACGCTGATGTGCCGCCGAGTTGTCCGGCACTTGCCGATGCTGGTTTTCGCACGTCTTTGGTTTTTCGCAAGCTGCCGAAGCGGTAAGCGGATTGCTCGAACACGCAGGGATCGATCAATATTCGGAAGGCGTGGTCAGCGGTCGACGCGCTAAGGACATTCAAGCCCAACATTTCATCGATGTGGCGGACACCGACGCAGAGAATTGCTGGCTGGTTTCAAGCAATGGCTTCGATGTCATCGGCGTAGTCTCAGCCAGGCCGCTTTCATCCCCACCGAGACTGCGCCGATGACATCGAAGCCATTGCTTGAAACCAGCCAACAATGCTCCGCATCGGTCCCAGCCACATCGATGAAATGCCGGTATACATCCGGGTTGGGCTTGAATGTCCTTAGCGCATCGACGCTGACCACGCCTTCGAAGTATTGATCGATCCCTGCGTGTTCGAGCAATCCGCTTACCGCTTCGGCAACACCGTTGGAAAAACCAAACATGCGAAAACCGGCATCGGCAAGTGCCTGCAAACTGGCGGGCACGTCCGGGTAAGCCGGCAGCATTCGATAAACCTGCATCAAGGCTGTTTTTGCCGTTTCATCGAGACCAGTCCCCAGCAGGCTATCGGTGTAGTCCAGTGCCTGGCGGGTACAAACCACAAAATTCTCATAGCGACCCATCAAACCGCGACGAAAGGTATATTCGAGTTGCTTGTCACGCCAGATGCCGGAAAACTCCTGCGCGCGCTCACCGACATGCAGCGCCAGCTCATCGACGACCCCGTGCGGGTCGATCAGGGTTCCGTAGATATCGAAAGCCAGTGCAATCGTCATGATTGGGATTCCTCGGCAGATGGTGGTTGATAAAACTCGGGCCAGCGGTTTTTAACGACCTCACCACTACTCGATAACGCGAGACAGGTATCGATAATCGGTGGCTTTTCACGCGACTCGCGCCTGGCTTCCCGCTCTTCCAGTGCAGCATGCAGGGTCTGGTAGGAAGTTGCCGCTAACGGCCCAAGCAAATCTATCAAGTGGGTGCAACTGCGCTCGCTACCGATGCGCTCGCGCACCTGCTTCATCCAGCCAAAGCCGATACGCAAACCAACCAGGCTGCGCATTGCCTCTGCCGCACGCGGACAGATACTGAACGGAGTTTGATCCGAAGCGGCGTGAACCTCGTGGATCAGAAAATCGAGATCGATGGTAAAACGCAACCACATGTCATGCACCGCTTCACCGGCCTTGATGACACCACCTCGATGGAGTGCGTCGTAAGCGCAGTCATAGGTGCGAGTATCGACCATGTGCACATCGATGTCCCACCGGCCATCGCTGCGCAGGAAGCCTTCACAGTCGATTTTACGGTGATGTTTCTTTTCTCGCGTAACCGCGTCTGGCAGACCCATTTGCTTACCCGGCCTGTTTACGCAGCAACGCTGTAGCCGCACGCGAGACCGGTTCACGCCCGAGAAAATCGCTGATGAAGCGCCCGGCTGCGAGTAGCTTATCCATATCAACCCCGGTTTCTATACCCATGCCGTGCAGCATGTAAACCACGTCTTCGGTGGCGACGTTACCGGTAGCTCCCTTCGCATAGGGACAGCCACCCAGGCCGGCCACCGAACTGTCGACGACCGCAATTCCGCATTGCATCACCGCGTGAATATTTGCCAGCGCCTGGCCATAAGTATCATGAAAATGAGCGGCAAGCTGTGACACCGGCACCTGCCTGCTGATTACTTCTATCAATTCTGTTGCCAGGCCCGCGGTGCCGACACCGATGGTGTCACCCAGGGACACTTCATAACATCCCTTTTGCAGCAGTTTTTGCGCAAGCATTGAAACCGTGTCGAAAGAAACCTCGCCTTCATAAGGACAACCCAGTACGCATGAAATATATCCGCGCACCTTCACCCCGGCCGCCAGCGCCTCGTCGATTACGGCGTTGAAACGATCGATGCTCTCGGCGATCGAACAATTGGTATTCTTTTGCGAAAAGGTTTCCGTGGATGCGGCAAACAACGCTACTTCTTCGACGCCGGCCGCAAGCGCGAGCTCGAGTCCCTTCAGGTTTGGCACCAGCATGGGATAAGAAACGTCGGCACGGCGCCTGATTTGCGTAAAAACTTCCGCGCTGGTGGCCATTTGCGGAACCCATTTCGGCGACACGAAGGCACCCGATTCGACCACCGGCAAGCCGGCGTCGGCGAGCATTTCAATCAATTGAACCTTGATTTCGGCCGGTACCGTGCTGGCTTCGTTCTGCAATCCGTCACGCGGCCCAACCTCGACAATCTTAACTTGCCCGGGAAAACTCATTGAACTAATCAACCTCCAATATAACCAGGGTTTCCCCTTCCTCGACCTGATCGCCAACCGCAAACAGGATTTCGCTGACGCTCGCAGCTTACCTGCGCGACGATGGCATGCTCCATCTTCATGGCTTCGATGATCATCAGCGTAGCGCCAGCCTCGACAGTATCCCCGACCGCAACTTGCAGCGCAACAACGGCTCCCGACATCGGTGCCCGGGGGTGATCGGCGTCGGCCGTGGCACTTTCGGCGCCATGGATGGCGGCGGGAATCTCGAAGCGGAACGTCTGGCCCTGATAAGCCAACGCGATCGAATCCGGGTCGCGTAGCACTGCAAATTCGATGGACTCGCGGTTCAGCTCCAGCCGCATCCGATGTTGATCGATCCAGCTTCCTGTCAGTTGATAATCATTACCGGCGCAGTTGAAATGCCATCCATCGAGTTGCTGTTCTATCAGCACTTCATAGGTCACGCCATCATACTCCAGCCGGATAGCCTGGTCGGTCGGCAAATTCAATCGCCAGTGGCTGCGTAAATCCCAGGGTGATTGAGCGGCAGCGGTTGATTCGCGATTATCGAGTGCGGGCAACATCGCCGCGGCGGCGAGGATCAGCGCTCGATATAACTGCTCGTCCTGTTGCGCAAACAAAGCCTGGTGGTGAGTTGCAATAAAACTGGTATCGAACTTGGCGGCGATGAAAGCGGGGTTCCCTGCCAGCCTGGCGAGAAATCCCAGGTTGGTATTGAGACCGAGAATCTGATACTGCTGCAGCGCCAGGGCGAGCTTCGCCAGCGCTGCTGTTCGATCACAACCATGCACAATCAGCTTGGCTATCATCGGATCGTAGTTGATGCCGATGGAGTCGCCGCAACGAACCCCGGTATCCACACGCAGGCCTTCGCCAGGTTCGGGTAGTTGCAGATACCCGATCTGCCCCGCCGCAGGCATAAAGTCGCGTGCCGGCGTCTCGGCATAGATGCGGGCCTCGAATGCATGTCCCTGCATTACAATTTCAGACTGCTGCAGGGGCAGGGTTTCCCCCGCCGCAACTCGCAGTTGCCACTCCACCAGGTCCTGCGCCGTTATCATTTCCGTCACCGGGTGCTCTACCTGCAGGCGAGTATTCATTTCCATGAAGTAAAAGCTGCCATCTTCATCCAGCAGAAACTCGACCGTGCCCGCACCGACGTAATCGATTGCCAGCGCGCAGTTGATGGCCGCGTCCCCCATGGACTTGCGCAAGACGTCATCGAGACCTGGCGCCGGCGCTTCTTCGATTACCTTTTGATGGCGGCGCTGAATCGAGCAGTCACGTTCGAACAGATGTACGCAGTCACCATGGCTATCGGCAAATATCTGCATCTCGACATGACGTGGTCTGCGCAGGTAGCGTTCGATCAAGACCCTGTCATCGCCAAATGACGCCCTGGCCTCGCGCCGCGCCGAGGCTAAAGCTTCGGCAAAATCCTGTTCACGCTCGACCAGTCGCATGCCCTTGCCACCGCCACCAGCGCTCGCCTTGATCAACTGGGGGAAACCGATTCGCGCGGACTCGAGCGCGAGTTGGTCATCGTCCTGCGCATCACCGTGATAGCCAGGTACCAGGGGCACGCCGGCGGTTTTCATCAACGCCTTGGCCTCGCTCTTCGAACCCATCGCATCGATGGCACCCGGGGGCGGGCCGATAAACACGATGCCGGCCGCGGCGCAGGCGCGCGCGAAGGCCGCGTTTTCAGACAAAAAGCCGTAGCCAGGATGTATTGCCTGGGCGCCGCATTGTTGCGCCACCTCGAGTATTCGGGCAGCGTTCAGATAACTCTCGCTCGCGGCGGCACCACCAATGCAAAAAGCCTCGTCACAGGCCTCGATATGCAGTGCCTTGCTGTCGGCCGTCGAGTAAACCGCAACGCTACCAATGCCAAGCCGCCGCACCGTGCGGGCAACACGAAGCGCAATTTCACCGCGATTGGCGATCAGGATTTTGCTAAACATTACTGCGCCTTAATCCATGACGGTTGACGTTTTTCGAGCAAGGCGTTTGCTTTTCGGCTCGATCGAGGGCGAGCCCGGTAGCCCCGCAATTATAGATTTCTAACTGGAAAGCAGGCATCAGCGTCACATCCTGAAGATGCCGAACTCGGTGGTTTCGATCGGCGCATTCAACGCGGCCGTCAACCCGAGTCCCAATACCAGGCGCGAATCAGCCGGGTCGATAATGCCATCGTCCCAGAGACGCGCGGAGGCGTAGTAAGGATGGCCCTGTGCTTCATACTTGTCCTGAATCGGCTGTTTGAAAGCGGCTTCATCCTGCTCACTCCAACGCTCACCCCTGCCTTCGATACCATCACGCTTTACCTGTGCCAGCACTGTGGCCGCCTGCTCACCACCCATTACCGAAATGCGCGCATTCGGCCACATCCACAGAAAACGCCCGCCATAGGCACGCCCGCACATCGCGTAATTGCCGGCGCCGAAACTGCCGCCGACTACCAGCGTCAACTTGGGTACGCGCGCGCAGGCGACGGCGGTCACCATCTTGGCGCCATCGCGGGCGATGCCGCCATGTTCATACTTTTGACCTACCATGAAACCGGTAATATTTTGCAGAAATATCAACGGGATCCGGCGCTTGGCGCAAAGCTCGATAAAATGAGCGCCTTTCAATGCCGATTCCGAAAACAGGATGCCATTGTTGGCGACAATGCCAACCGGAACGCCGTAAAGATGCGCAAAGCCGCAGATCAATGTCGTGCCATAGAGCTGCTTGAACTCATCGAACTCACTACCATCGACCAGGCGCGCAATGATTTCGCGAATATCGAATGGCTTGCGCAGGCTGGCAGGCACGATGCCGTAGAGGTCTTCAGCCGGATAATTGGGTTCAACTGGAGTGCGCAACGCAATATCGGGTTTTTTGACGCGATTCAACGTGGCGACAATACCGCGCGCCAGCGTAAGTGCATGCTCATCGTTTTGCGCATAATGATCGACGACCCCGGATATGCGTGCATGCACGTCCGCACCACCCAGGTCTTCGGCGCTGACAACCTCACCGGTTGCGGCTTTCACCAACGGCGGCCCGCCCAGGAATATGGTGCCCTGCTCGCGCACGATAATCGATTGATCACACATGGCCGGAACATAGGCGCCGCCGGCGGTGCAGGAACCCATTACCACTGCGATCTGCGGAATGCCCCTGGCCGACATATTGGCCTGGTTGAAAAAAATGCGCCCGAAATGTTCACGATCCGGAAAGACTTCATCCTGGCTCGGCAAATGCGCCCCGCCAGAGTCGACCAGGTAGATACAGGGCAGCTGGTTTTCGGCGGCGATCGCTTGTGCGCGCAAGTGTTTTTTGACCGTAATCGGATAATAGGTTCCGCCTTTCACGGTGGCGTCGTTGGCGACAATCATGCATTCCTGGCCGCTAATACGTCCGATTCCGGTGATCAACCCACCGGCCGCGACATTGTCATCGGCATACATCTGGAAACCCGCAAACTGACCGATCTCCAGGAACGGCGAGCCCGGATCGACCAGCTTGTCGATGCGATCGCGCGGCAATAATTTTCCACGACCCAGATGCTTTTCACGGGCGCGTTCACCACCCCCGGCAGCGATAGCCGCCGCTTTCGCGCGCAGATCATCGACCAGGGCCTGCATGGCCGCGCGATTTTGCTCGAATTCCGCGCTGCGATTACTGATTCTGGATTCGAGGATGCTCATAATTCCGCCACGAGCTCACGCGCAATGACCATACGCTGGATATCGCTGGTGCCTTCATAGATTTGGGCAACGCGCACATCGCGCGCGATTCGTTCGACCGGATAATCGCGCAGATAGCCATACCCACCGAGTACCTGGAGCGCATCCGAACATATTTTCTCAGCCGCTTCCGAGGCGAACAGCTTGGCCATGCTGGCCTGTTTCAGACAAGGTTCACCGGCATCACGCAGACGCGCCGCGTTATGCACCATCAACCTGGCCGCTTCGAGCTGGGTCGCCATATCGGCGAGGCGAAACGCAACTGCCTGATGCTCGAGCAGCGCTTTACCAAAGCTGACGCGGTCCCTGGCATAGGCTAGTGCGCATTCATACGCCGCGCGCGCCATACCGACACTCTGGGCGCCGATGCCGATCCGGCCACCCTCGAGATTCATCAGCGCAATCTTGTAACCTTCGCCTTCCGCGCCGATCAAATGATCTGCCGGAATCTGACAGTCCCTGAGAAAAATCTGCGCGGTATCGGATGCATGCTGGCCCATTTTCTGTTCCACGCTACCGACCTGGTAACCGGGGTTATCGGTTGGCACCACGAACGCGCTGATACCCTTCTTACCGGCCGCGGGGTCGGTAACGGCAAACACAATCGCTACATCGGCATTCGCACCCGAGGTGATAAAGGCCTTGCTACCATTCAAGACGTAGCCGTCAGCCTGTTTTTGCGCACGCGTTTTAAGCGCTGCGGCATCCGAACCGGCCTGCGGTTCGGTCAGGCAAAAACAACCCAGTTGCCTGCCCGAGGCAAGCGCTTTGAGATAGGTTTGCCTGAGATACTCGCTGCCGGAAGCGAGCAGTACGCCGCAGACCACCGAGTTGTTGACGCTGAGGATAGTCGAACAGGCGCCATCACCGGCGGCGACTTCTTCGATCGCCAGTGCAAACGATAGATAGTCGGCGCCACTGCCACCCCATGCTTCAGGGATGAACATGCCAAAGAGGCCCAATTCAGCCATTTCATCGAGCTGCTCGCGCGGGAAATGACTGTCCCGATCCCAGTCGGCAGCAAAGGGGGCGATCCGCTCCTGTACATAGTCGCGCACGGTATCGCGAATCAGCCGCTGTTCTTCACTGAGTTGCATGGTGACGCTTACACCAGTTCCACTGCAATCGCGGTCGCTTCGCCACCACCTATACAGAGCCCCGCGACACCTTTTTTGAGACCCTTACGCTGCAGGGCGTTGAGCAAGGTAACGATGATGCGAGCACCCGAGGCGCCAATCGGGTGTCCCAGCGCACAGGCGCCACCGTTGACATTGACTTTTGCGTGATCGAGCGCGAGATCGGTCATCGCCGCCATCGTCACCACGGCGAAAGCCTCGTTAATCTCGTACAGATCGACTTCGTCACTGGACCAGTTGGCTGCCTCGAGTACCTTTTTGATCGCGCCAACCGGAGCCGTGGTGAACCAGGCTGGTTCGTGGGCATGGGTTGCGTGGGCACGAATGATTGCCAATGGCTTGACCTGGCGTCTTTCAGCCTCGGCTTCAGCCATCAGTACCAGCGCCGCCCCGCCGTCGGATATCGAGCTTGAATTGGCCGCGGTCACGGTACCATCCGCGCGAAACGCCGGGCGTAATGTCGGGATCTTTTCGATATTCGCATTGAATGGTTGCTCGTCGGTATCCACGGTGACTTCACCCTTGCGTGTCTTGATCACCACCGGGGTAATTTCATCCGCGAAGGCACCGCTCTCGATCGCAGCCTGGGCACGCCTTAGTGAAGTGATCGCAAACTCATCTTGCTGCTCACGCGTGAACTGGTATTTATCCGCCGTATTCTCGGCAAATACACCCATCAGCTTACCCTTGTCGTAGGCGTCCTCGAGCCCGTCGATAAACATATGATCGAACACCTGCCCATGTCCCATGCGCATGCCGCCACGCGCTTTGGTCAACAGGTAAGGTGCGTTGGTCATACTTTCGAGACCACCGGCGACCATGACCCGGTTGCTACCTGCCCTGAGCAGGTCATGCGCCAGCATGGTGGCCTTCATCCCTGAACCACACATCTTGTTGATCGTGGTACAGCCGGTGGCCATCGGGAGTCCTGCGCCGAGGCTGGCCTGGCGTGCCGGTGCCTGGCCCTGCCCGGCCGGCAATACGCAACCCATGATGACTTCGTCGATCGCGTCGCCCTGAAGCTGGCTGCGTTCGACTGCGGCGGCTATCGCGGCCGCACCGAGTTGTGCCGCTGTGGCAGCGGACAAGACTCCCTGGAACCCACCCATCGGGGTACGTGCGGCGCCGGTTATAACAATGTTTTCGCTCATGATTTCTCTCTAAGGTTTGACTAAGCAGTTTCGTTAAACAGTTCCCGCCCGATTAGCATGCGCCGGATTTCGGAAGTGCCTGCCCCGATTTCATAGAGCTTGGCATCGCGTAACAGTCGACCCACCGGGTAGTCGTTGGTGTAACCATTTCCACCCAGCGCCTGAATCGCCTCCAGTGCCATCCAGGTTGCCTTTTCGGCTGCATACAGAATCGCCCCGGCGGCATCCTTGCGCGTGGTTTCACCGCGATCGCAAGCCTTGCCAACCGCGTAAACATAGGCCTTGGTCGCGTTCATCGTGGTGTACATGTCGGCCAGCTTGCCCTGCATCAGTTCAAATTCGCCGATCGCCTGACCGAACTGTTTGCGCTCGTGCACATAGGGCACCACGGCATCCATACAGGCCTGCATGATACCGGTCGGACCCGCCGACAACACGGCCCGCTCGTAATCAAGGCCGCTCATCAATACCGCGGCGCCGCGATTCAGCTCACCAAGCAGGTTTTGTGCCGGAACCTCGACATTATGAAACACCAGCTCGCCGGTATTTGAGCCGCGCATACCGAGCTTGTCGAGTTTTTTAGCGGTGCTGAAGCCGAACGCTTTTTCCACCAGGAAAGCGCTGATGCCACGCGACCCGGCACTGGCATCGGTTTTCGCATAAACCACGATCAGATCCGCATCGGGGCCATTGGTTATCCACATCTTGGTGCCGTTCAGAATATAGCCGTCGGCGGTCTTTTCCGCTTTCATCTGCATGCCGATGACATCCGAGCCGGAACCCGTTTCGGACATGGCCAGCGCCCCTATATGTTCGCCACTTATCAGCTGCGGCAGGTATTTCTGTTTCTGTGCGTCGTTACCGTTGCGATTGATCTGGTTCACGCAGAGGTTCGAATGCGCCCCATAACTTAATCCGACAGAGGCCGAGGCACGGCTGATTTCTTCCATCGCCACGATATGTGCCAGGTACCCCATTGCGGCGCCACCGTAGGTTTCCGGCACGGTAATCCCCAGCAACCCCATGTCACCGAGTTTCGGCCACAGCTGGTTAGGGAATTCATTGGAGCGATCGATTTCGGCTGCCATAGGGGCGATTTCCGCCTGCGCAAAATCCCGCACCGCATCGCGCAACAGATCGACGGTTTCACCCAGGCCAAAATTCAAAGATGGAATATGGATCATTGGCTACCCCCGGTAATTAACCATGACGCACCTTGCATTGCCCCGATTCAATGCCCTGCAGCGCCTGTTCGGCGTTGGCGACGATTCGATCGAGTTCCTGCAGTGCATTATCGATATCATTTTTCTGTTCGAGCAGCATCTCGCGTCGGTGGGACAGTTTTTCCAGCATCAGCTCGAGTTGCGCCTGTTCACCGAGACTCGAATCGTACAGATCGAAAAGTTCGCGGATTTCCGACAGCGACCAGCCAAGGCGTTTACCACGTAAAATCAGCCGCAGTCTGACGCGATTACGTTCATTATAAATGCGCCGTGTACCGTCGCGCAGCGGATCGAGCAAGCCCTCTTCCTCGTAGAGCCGCAAGGTACGTGAAGTGATGCCAAATTCTTCAGCCAACTGGCCGATGCTATAAGTCTGGTTGCTGGTTTCGGTCGGTTTCATATTGTTCTCAATGCGGCAATTACGGATACATCGCCATCAGGGTTCCGACCATGGTCGCAACCAGTTTGTCAGTCCCGTTAGAAGTCGCATAGAGTTCGGCTTCGGCGACAAACACGCTGCGTCCCGGTTTACGCACCTTGCCGACGGCGCGAAAAAAATCCCCGGCGGCCGGCGCCAGCAAATTAATCTTAAATTCGATCGTCAACACCCGCGCCTCGACCGGCATCAGGGTAAATGCCGCGTAGCCGCACGCGCTGTCCATTACCGTGGACGATATACCGGCGTGGATAAAGCCATCCTGCTGGGTCAGTTGCAACTGGTAGGGAAACCCGATTTCGACCTGTCCTGCGTCGATGCCAATCAGCGCGGCATTAATATGCTGCATCACCGCTTGCTCGCCGAAGCTTTGCGTAATCCTGGCCCTGAAATCCGGATCTTTTGGCTGAAATTGACTGCTCATGTCGATAAGGGATTTAAATGCCTGAACTAACGGTTGACGTTAACGTAAACGTAAGTTAGTTTAATGCGCCACACAATGCAACCCTGAATTATCCCGCTGAGGCTTCAACCATGAGTTCCGCACAGGAAAAGGTGATAACCATTCCCTCGAGTTCGGCCCGGCCGGTAAAGGTCCGCTTTGTGACCTCCGCGAGCCTGTTTGACGGACACGACGCGGCGATCAATATCATGCGCCGCATCCTGCAATCTTCCGGCGCCGAGGTCATCCATCTCGGACATAATCGCTCGGTGGCTGAAATCGTCGACGCCGCGATCCAGGAAGATGTGCACGCGATTGCGCTTAGCTCCTACCAGGGAGGGCATGTCGAGTTTCTGAAGTACATGGTGGACATGCTCAAAACCAGGGGCCGCCCGGATATCCGTATATTCGCCGGCGGTGGTGGCGTCATCGTGCCCGCCGAAATACGCGAACTCGAAGCCTACGGCGTAACCCGCATCTATTCCCCCGAGGATGGCCAGACCATGGGCTTGCAGGGCATGATTTCGGATATGCTGGAACGCTGCCAGTACGATCCCGGGCAACAGGCCCCGACTTCGCTCGATAAACTGAAGCAACATGACACGATAGCGCTGGCGAGCCTGATTACCGCACTCGAAAACAATACCGTCGGTAGTGAATTACGCGCACAAATTGTTCAGACAGCCGCTGCAAGTACCATCCCGGTACTTGGAATCACCGGCACCGGAGGCTCTGGCAAATCATCGCTCACCGATGAAATTATTCGCCGCTTCCGCCTGGATCATGGCGATCAGCTCAAGATTGCGGTCATCGCGATTGACCCGACGCGACGCAAGACCGGGGGCTCACTGCTGGGCGACCGCATCCGCATGAATGCAATCGATCATGCCAATATATACATGCGTTCGCTGGCGACCCGTGACTCGGTCGGTGAAATTCCCGCTGTCGTCGGCGATGTGGTTGCTGCCTGCAAGCTGTGCGCATTCGATTTCATCATTGTCGAAACCCCGGGCATAGGCCAGGGCGATGCCGCCATCGTGCCGCTGGTCGATGTTTCTCTCTATGTGATGACGCCGGAGTTCGGCGCACAAAGCCAGCTCGAAAAAATCGATATGCTCGATTTCGCCGATATTGTCGCGATCAACAAATTTGATCGCAAAGGCGCCGAAGACGCCTATCGTGACGTCTGCAAACAGGTGCAACGCAACCGCGAAGCGTTTTCCCAGGGCATCGAAGAAATGCCGGTTTTCGGCACCATCGCAGCGCGCTTCAACGATGACGGTACGACCGCGCTCTACCAGGAAGTACTGTGCAAGCTGGTCGAACTGGGCCTGGCGCCCGCCGAAGCGCATTTGCCGCGTGTCGAAACCAGGAAATCTACTGCAAACACCGTGATCGTACCCGCGCAACGCGTCCGCTACCTGGCTGAAATTGCATCCACCGTGCGTGATTACCATAGCCATAGCCGGCAACAGGTGTCGCTGGCACGGGAGCGCCAGCAGTTAAGCTCGACCAGGCGCATGCTGACCGAACGTAATCCAGGTATCGATACCGCTGACCTCGATGACTTGATAGCACGGCGCGAAAATACGTTGGACAAGCGTTCGCATAAACTGCTCGAACAATGGCCCGAGGTCAGGCAAAGCTATGCCGGCGATGAATACGTGGTGCAGGTACGCGATCGCGAAATTCGTACCGAGCTCAAGTACGAGACCCTGTCCGGGTCGAAAATTACCAGGGTGGCCCTGCCCGCCTTCGAAGACCACGGCGAGCTATTGAAATGGTTGCTGCTGGAAAACCTGCCGGTCCCATCAAAGAACCGATATTTTCTTGCTGACAGCCGAGTCCATAGAAGACCTCGGTAGGAAAACAGGGAAATTGATGGAGATGTCGGAGGGGATCAGCATCGCTGAGCTGGCGGACTTGGCAGCACACCTGGGTCGCAAAGTTAGCCAAGAAGCACCGATTCGAGCAGCCGTTATTGCCGGCCGACCCGATAAATTGGTTGAGCGTTTAAACCGAATGGCTGATTCGATTAAAAAAAAACCGTTGGCCGATGGACAACTTTTTCATGAAACCGACCAGAGGACTTGGATAGGCAATCGTGTCAACCGGACGCGGGTGGGACTACTCTTTCCGGGTCAGGGTTCGCAGAAGCTCAATATGGCGCGTATCATCGTTGAACGATACCCGTGGGCCAGAAAGCTGGTTAATGACGCGGATCAATGGTTGCAGGAGATGGGCGGCGAATCCATTGAAGCCGCTATTTTCTGCACGCCCGAGCGGGCCAATGATTCGAAAGAAAAAAAGAAATGGTTTCGTGCATTGTCACAGACCGAGGTCGCCCAACCCGCAATCTGCTTAACGTCTGCGCTCTGGTGGCAATTCCTGAAAAAATTGGGAATCACCCCGGTGGCCGTGGGGGGACACAGCCTGGGAGAACTGACCGCCTTTCATACAGCAGGCGCTTATGACATTGCCAATCTACTTCGTTTTGCAGGTCTCAGAGGTCGCGCATTGAAGCATTCCGGTTCGAAGCCCGGCGCCATGGTCAGTCTGATGTGCTCGCAGGAAAGATTGGCGACGATCCTCAATCAGGTCAGCGGCTACGCAGTGTTGGCCAATA
>CAWCBX010000111.1:0-16290 GCA_963793595.1 uncultured Gammaproteobacteria bacterium
AGGTTGTCCCGGGTCAGCTCCGAAGGCAGCTGCAGCATTAAATCTATCTTGCCATCAGCGCGAACCTGGCGGATATAACCCTTTAATTGTTCACCAAAGTGCAAACGCTGAAAAGTTTCGCCTTCAAACAGCTGTCCTAAATGGGTGCCGTTGATAACCGCTTTGAACCCCAGGTCGCTTTTGCCATAAATCAACAGGTCGACCTCCTGGCGTGGCTTGAAACCACTGACATCGATCGAGAGGTGCTGTTCCAGTTTGGTCGATGCGGCGATACGCTGGGTTTCCTCGTCGACGAATAAATAAACCGTGTAGGAATATCCCTTCTCCATCGGCTTTTGTTGCTCGCTAGTGGCACCAGCAAGTCTTTTGGCAGCCCCCAGTCGAGGAAAGCGCCAAACCTGCTGGTACTGACGACCTTCAGGTAAGCACATTCACCGACCTGTGCTTTCGGCTTGAGGGTGGTCGCGATGATACGGTCTTCCGAATCGTTGTAGAGAAATACTTCGACATCGTCACCGATTCGCATCGACTCCGGGGCATATTTACGCGGCAGCAGGATATCGCCGTACTGATCGCCATCGAGAAAGACGCCGATGTCGGCACGTTTGATGATGCGCAGCTTGTTGTAGTGTCCGAGGAAGGCCATGCGCGGATTGTACGTACAGAAGCGTAAAGGGCACGTCATTCCCACTTTTGCGAACTGCTGTCAGGAACAAACAACTAATCGCGGATTCACTGAGACGTGCTACGGCTACCTCGGGAGTAAGTCCGCAAAAGTGTAGCGCGGCAGGGACGCCGCGCTCCAAGCGATTCCATGGATGGACCAAACGGCGTTTTCTGCCGTTTGGGAGCGACTTTTGCGGACTTACTCCCGAGGTAGCCACCCACTGAAACGGGAAACCGTGGCAGTGTTGATTTTTTTGACTTACCTCCGAACAGCAGTTTGTAAAAGTGGGAATGACTGGAGAGTCGACTTAGGGGGTTGGGTTGGAGCGGCGGGTTCCGATGACGAGCTTAGATTGCGCCGAGGTGGGCTTCGATAGCCCGGATTTCGTTGCGCGAGCGTTTCAGGAACTCGATAATTTGCTTAACGTCCAGATCACCCATGCCGAGCTTGGCAAAAGCGGGCAGGGAAGGCACTGGCGGCAGTCCTCTCATTTCCTCGGTGCCGATATAGGCGTGATACTGGGCGATCAAGACCAGGTCGCAGAGGTCTGGCTTATCAGCGGGATTGCGGAACCAGTCTTCGCATTCCTCGCCGGCTGTGACAAATTCAGGCCCGAAATTCCATTGATTCAACAGCATGCCCGTTATCTGGGGACGAAGTTTCTTGACCGCTTTCAGCAACAGTTCCGGGTTGCCAATCAGCTCTTCGTTGTCCTGGGCGTACTGCAAAATTGCCACTTCGCCGAGATCGTGAATCAATCCGGCTAACTGGGCCTGTTCAAGGTCAAAGCCCTTGAGATGATTCGCCATCAAACGGCACAGGCAGGCGACATGCTGACTATGCTTCCACAGCTTCTGCATGTGTGCTTTCATAGCCGAAGTTTTCCCTTGAAACAGTTCCTTTACCGCATAGGTCATCACCTGTTTGCGCGTGGTTTCAAGGCCGAGGCGGACGACTGCCTGTTGTAATGATTCGATCGACGCCTGGCCCCCGTAGAGTGCGCTGTTGGAGATCATGATGAGTTTGGCGGTAATTGCAGGGTCGGCCTGGATGATGGTACAAATCGATTCTGCGTTGACCGCGTCATCGGCAAAGGCCTGCTGGATACGTTGCGCGACGCTGGGCAGGCTCGGTAACTTCAGATTGCCCGATACAAGATCCTGAAACAATTGAATCGTCAGCGCATTCTCTTCATCGCTTTGCTCGATTTCAATCACGTCCATTTCGACATCGTTACTTTCGAGCCGTTGCGCAAACTCGGTTAGTTGATTGGCGTAAATCTTTAAATAGGTGACCGGCTCAGTCGCAATCACGCGGTACATACTGGGGCGAAGTTGCGCAATCGGGAATAGTTCGGCTTCGGCCGTGCTCTCGAATCGGGTTACATTTTCATCCTGGGAAGTCGCGTCGAGTGTGCCCGCAAGGAGATACAGGCTGAAGCTTTCGCTGCAACCACGCTCGACCAGGCAACTGTTTTTACTGGCATGCTGTAGCTGCAGTTTACCGGCCAGACTCGTCAGTTGCGCGTCGTCAAACTGACTCAAACTTCTGATGCGCCTTAAATCCGTGATTTCGGGATGGCTATCGCCTTCCATTAACTTTGCCTTTAATTAACCGCTAATGCCCTCAAGTCTAGCTGATTTGCGCCATTTTGGTGGGGATGTCGGTAAAAATTCCGGCGACGCCCTGTTGCCTGCAGATACTGTGCGCGCTTTAAATCATTGACCGTAAACACCAGGCTTGGCACGCCCTGTTCGCGCAGTCGTCGCAGCAGGTCAAAATCGAGGTACTCGTCGTCGAAATGCCACGAGAAAGGTGCGATTTGTTTGAGCTCGACAGCGGTCTGCAGAGGAATTCCAGTGGTGATTGGCGCCAGTGGCCAGGGGCAATCGAGCTGTCTTAGTTGACTGATGGCGGCGTGATTAAATGATGAGATCAAAATCCAGGGCAGGCCGGGGCCAGGTTTCAGGGCAGGGTACCCGGCGAGGAGTTCGAGTAGCAAATTGAGGTTGGTTACTGATTTTATTTCGATATTAACTGGCATCCTGCCCCAGTAAAGATCGAGCACCTGGCGCAGCGTCGGTACCGCTTCGCCATTACGCAGACATATCGTGGATGGATTGGCGTGATCCGTAAACAACCCGGCGCTGCCGGTCAGGCGCTCGAGGTCGTCATCGTGAATCACCCAGAGTTCGGAAGAGTGTTCGCGGATATCGAGTTCGATCGCATCAATATCGAGCGTCAACGCGTGTTTAAATCCCTCGAGGCTGTTTTCAAAGCGTTCTCCAGCGGCTCCACGATGGCCAATAATGTAAAAATTTTCACTAAAAACCGGCATAAAACATCCCTCACAGTCGTTGTTGGCAGCGAAACTGGAACATTGAACTATACTCGCGAAGTTGTTTTACAGAAATAAAAGATGTCGAAAATAGACCCAAATCCGGAAACCCAGCTGACGCTGGATGACAACGTCATCGAACAACTCAAACAAGACATGGGCGAAGACGCTGTAATGGTAATCGAGTCCTATGTCGAGTCGATCGACGAGTTCCTCAGCGATATCGAAAATCGTACGGTCAGGACTTCCAGCGATGATCTGCATCGCTGGGCGCATACGATCAAATCTTCCGCCGCGAGTATCGGTGCCATGCGTCTCGCGCACCTCGCCGCAGAAATGGAAAACTCCTACCGCGACCGCGTGCAAATTGATCTCGGCCAGCAGTTACAGTTCATGCAACGCGAGTATCAGCGCGTTCACGCCAGCATCGAGAAAATCACCGGTCACTGATCCACTGGAATTGTTACTGGCCAGGGATTAGGCTATCCGGCAATGATATACATTATTATAATTTTCGTTGTACTGAGCCTGATCTATGGACCGCAATTATGGGTGCAATGGGTGCTGAATCGCTACAATCGTGACGTCGAAGAAAATTTCCCCGGAACCGGTGGTGAACTGGCGCGTCATTTGCTCGACCGTTACGATTTGCAGGAAATCAAGGTCGAGGTTACTGAGGCAGGTGATCACTACGACCCGATGGCGCGTGCGGTGCGACTCACCCGTGACAAGTTCGACGGAAAAACCCTGACCGCGATAACCGTGGCCGCGCACGAATGCGGCCATGCCTTCCAGCATGCCGCGGCGGAACCGATGTTCATCATGCGTACCCGGCTCGCGGGGATTTCCATTATTGCGCAGCGGGTCGGTTCTTTCCTGCTGTTCGCGGCGCCGTTCAGTGTATTGATTACCAAACTCCCGGCTGCAGCTTTGCTGAACCTGAGCGGTGCGTTTTTGATTATGGGCTTCGCTGTGGTGATGCACCTGCTGACTTTGCCGGTGGAAATCGATGCCAGTTTCAACAAGGCGTTGCCGCTGCTTTCCTCGGGTTACCTGTCTAAGCAGCAAATGCCGGCGGCACGTTCGATCCTGCGCGCTGCGGCGTGGACTTACGTGGCTGCATCGCTTGCCACGCTGCTCAATTTCTGGCGCTGGCTGGCGATCCTGCGCCGCTAGCTACCGCGTCGCCCGCGTAACGCCTGTAATGCGGTGACAGTCTGGTCAGCGCTATAGTTTCGATATTTCCGCCGGGCCGCGCAGGAATCATGATAAGGACGGAATCAAGTTAACTGTCATCAGTTTCCCCTTCTTAGTGGGTGGCTACCGCGGGATTAAGTCAGCAAAAGGCGCTCCCAAACGGCAAAATGCGCCGTTTGGTCCATCCATGGAATCGCTTGGAGCGCGGCGTCCCTGCCGCGCTACACTTTTGCCGACTTAACCCCGAGGCAGCCTCACGATGGCAATGAACCTGCGATTGGTTTTTCCGGGGCAGCTGTGGGCTGGAGTGGGGATGACGTCTATCTCTTATTCATCATGGGCTTGCATTGGTATTTTTATTGTATACAATATGTATACTTTTAAAATACAGACTCGAGATGATGGATAAACAGGTCATATACGACGACATCAAGAAGCAGATTCTGACCTTGCAACTCGAACCGGGTAGCGCACTTGATGAAGCCAGCCTCTGCGAGCGTTATGCTATTTCGCGCACCCCGTTACGCGAGATTCTGCGTGGCCTGGCGGGTGAGGGCTGCGTCGATATTGTCAATAACCGCGGTGCCTACGTGTCTTCCATGGATCACAAGGTGTTACGTGATTTTTTTCTCACCGCGCCAATGATTTACTCGGCGATCGGCCGCCTGGCCGCGCAACATGCAAAGCCGGGGCAAATTCAACAAATCCGTGAAATCCAGGAAAAGTTCCGCGTCGCAATCGCGATCAAGTCGAGTGAAGACATGGTTTACTGGAACCAGTGCTTCCATGCATTGATGGGGGAGATGGCGGATAACCCCTACCTGAAACCAAGCTACGATCGCTTGCTGATCGACCACGCCCGTATCAGCCAGACCTTTTACCGCCCGCGCGACCAGGAAATGCAGGGGCGTATGTTCAACGCGCTCGAACAGCACGATGAAATGATCGTGGCGATCGAGGCCGGTGACAGCCAGCGCGTTGTCGATCTCATCGTCGAGCACTGGGAACTGTCGCGCGACCTGATCGAATATTTTGTCAAACCCGATCCGCTAGCCTTCGACATGGTGGCGGAACATGCCTAGCGCAGGATTCTAGCAATGAAATTTGAAGGTATTTATACCCCGGTGATTACACCTTACCGGGACGACTTTAGTATCGATTACGACCGGCTCGCCGAAATCGTCGATTTTCTTATCGAAACCGGGGTTCACGGTATCATCTCCGCTGGGACCACCGGTGAATACTATGCGCAAAGCATGCAGGAACGCTTCGACCTGATGAAGTTTATCAAGCAACAGATAAAGGGGCGCACCAGTTACATCGTCGGTACCGGTGCGATCCGTACCGAGGATTCGCTCGAGTATGCCAGGGGCGCGGTCGAAGTCGGCGCCGATGCGATACTCGTGGCGACGCCACCCTATGCAATCCCGACCGAACGCGAAAATGCACTGCATGCACTCGCCATCGATCGCGTCGCCAATCTGCCGATTCTGCTGTATAACTTTCCGGATCGCATGGGTGCGCACATGGGCGAGGAATACCTCGATCGCGTCGGCCGTTCGCCCAATTTTTGCGCGATCAAGGAAAGTTCAGGCAGTCCCAACCGGGTGCACCTGCTGGCGCGGGATTACCCGCATATTCAACTGTCCTGCGGCATGGATGACCAGGCGCTGGAATTCTTTGCCTGGGGTGCGCGCTCCTGGGTTTGCGCCGGTTCGAATTTCGCCCCCGAGATTCACCTCGCGCTTTACCGGGCCTGTGCCCTGGAAGGCGATTTCGACAAGGGACGCAGAATCATGTTGGCGATGATGCCGTTGATGGCTGTACTCGAGCAGGGCGGCAAGTTTATCCAGTGCGTCAAGCACGGCATGACCGGCCGCAACCTGCCTTCGGGGCCCCCGCGCAAGCCATTGCAGCCGCTTAACAAAGACGACAAGCGTTCACTCGAACAGGTGATCCGTGTCATGAACACAACTTTTGCAGACATCCAAGAGGGTAAAGTCTAATGTCCGATTTACTCACCCATGCCGAGTACAAGGCTATCGCGCAAGACATGAACCTGGCTTGCAACGCATTTATCGACGGTAAGTTCCAGGCCGCCAGATCCAGAAAAACCTTTGCCTCGGTCAACCCGGCAACGGGCAAGGTGATTGCCAAAATCGCCGCCTGTGACGCCAAGGATGTGAATTTTGCAGTCAAAAAAGCCCGCGAGGCCTTTGACGATGGCCGCTGGAGCAGGCTCCATCCGGGCGAGCGCAAGGCGATACTGATTCGACTCGCCAAACTGATGCGGCGTAACCGTCACGAACTCGCCGTGATCGAATCTATCGACTCCGGTAAACCCGTGCGTGACTGTCAGACCATCGATCTGGAGGAGACCATCAATTGCCTGATCTGGCACGCCGAGGCGATCGACAAGATTTATGACCAGTCGGCGCCGGTGGGCGAGGATGCCCTGGCGATCGTGGTACGCGAACCGGTGGGCGTGGTCGGTTGCGTGCTGCCGTGGAACTTTCCGCTGCTGATGATGGCGTGGAAGATTGCGCCGGCGCTGGCGGCGGGGAATTCGGTGGTGTTAAAACCGGCCGAGCAAACCAGCCTCAGTGCACTGCGCATTGCCGAGCTTGCGCTCGAGGCGGGATTGCCGCGGGGCGTGTTAAACGTTGTTCCCGGCATGGGTCCCGACGTCGGCGAACCGATGGGGCGGCACCCGGACATCGATATGCTGTCGTTCACCGGTTCAACCGAAACCGGGCGCCGCTTTCTGCAGTATTCGGCTGCATCTAACCTGAAGAAAATCGTGCTCGAGTGCGGTGGTAAAAATCCGGCAATCGTGCTCGAGGATGCCGAAGACCTGGACCTGGTCGCCGAGCATGTGGTCAATGGCGCCTTCTGGAATATGGGTGAAAACTGTTCGGCGATGTTCGCGCCTGATCGTACACGAGGCGGTCAAGGACAAGCTGATGAAACGGATCATCGCGCGCACGCGCAACTGGAAAACCGGCGATCCGCTCGATCCACGTCACCATCTCGGCGCGCTGGTCGATAAGGAGCACTTCAGGAAAGTATCGGCCTATCTGAAAAAGGGCAAGATCGTTATCGGCGGCAAGACCGAGCAGGGGCGCTACGTGCTGCCTACCATTATCGATGACGTCAAAGCCACCGATAAACTCGCCCAGGAAGAAGTTTTCGGCCCCGTGCTGGCAGTGATCACGGTGCGTTCGACCGAAGAAGCAGTCGCGATTGCAAACAATAGCGATTACGGGCTTGCCGCCAGTGTGTTCAGCGCCAATGGCAAGCAGGCGCTGCGCGTTGCACGCCAAATCAGGGCCGGCACGGTGACGGTTAACTGCTACGGCGAAGGTGATATCACCACCCCGTTCGGGGGCTACAAGCAATCAGGTTTCGGCGGACGCGACAACTCACTGCATGCGCATGATCAGTACACCGAACTGAAAACCATCTGGATTGACCTGAGTGATCGTAACGCCGGGGAAGCGGTGGATTAGCCGCTCCGATGATCCGTGTTGATAGTAAACCGGCCGATCTCGGCGAGAGTGGCTGGAGCGCCATCCTGTCGCCGCGCGAGGCACGACCCGCGCTGACGCAGGATGTCGACTGCGATTATCTCGTGGTCGGCGCCGGTTTTGCCGGCTTGTCCGCGGCGCGTCGCCTGGACCAGCTCGAGCCACAGGCGAGTGTCGTCATCCTCGAAGCAGGGCAGGTTGCCGCTGGTCCCGCCGGGCGTAATTCCGGGTTTATGATCGATTTACCCCACGCACTGGCGAGCGGTAGCTACGGCGGCGAAGATTCGCAGGATTTGCGCAATATCAGAATGAACCGTGCGGCCATCGCGTTTGCCGCGCAAACCGCGCAGGATTTCGGCTTCCCCGGCGAAGCTTTCGATCCCTGCGGCAAAACCAACGCCGCCGCCTGCCGCATCGGTAGTGAGCACAATACGAACTATGCGCGCCATCTCGATACGCTGGGGGAGCCCTACGAGTTACTCGATGCCAGCGCGATGCAGGCTATCTGCGGCAGCGACTACTACACTGGAGGACTGCATACACCCGGGACTGCGATATTGCAACCCGCGCTGTACATCCGCAGTTTCGCCGCTGCGCTGGTAGAGCAGTCGAGGTGCCAGTTGTATGAAAACTCGGCCGTACAGGAGCTATCCCGTAAAGGCGAACGCTGGGTGGCAAACACCGCTACCGGATCGGTGACTGCCAACCGGGTAATTCTTGCGGTCAACGGATTGATCGAAAGCTTTGGCTTTTATCGGCATCGGTTGATGCATATAAACCTCTATGCCTCGATGACGCGCGAACTCACCAGCGCCGAAGTCGATGCACTCGGCGGCATTGCGCGTTGGGGGTTTACGCCTTCCGACCCAGTCGGCTCGACAGTACGTCGAATCGATGGCAGCGGCGGGCCGCGCCTGGTGATTCGCAACCGGTGTACCTACGAAGCCTCGCTGCGCCTGCCGGATGACCGCCTGCAGAGTATCGCGCGCGATCACGAACGCACGTTCTATGCGCGATTCCCGATGCTGAAACAGGTCGAAATGGAATATTGCTGGTCGGGACGGCTATGCCTTAGCCGCAATGAGGTCTGGGCTTTGGCTGAACTCCAGACGGGATTATTCAGCGCCTGTTGTCAGAACGGGCTGGGCACGACGCGCGGCACGATCGCGGGCATCGTGGCTGCGGAAATGGCCAGCGAGAACAGCGATTCAAGCCTGGTGCCTGATTATCGTCCGCAGCCACGGCCGCAGCGGTTGTATCCGGAACCATTGATGACCCTCGGCGCGCGCAGCGTAATCCGCTTCAAGGAATGGCGGGCCGGCAAAGAGCTCTAGCCTACCTGTCAATATCATCTTGCGGCCTGAAGCCGATAGATTTGTTCGACAGAATTCAGCAACCCGCAAAGGCACTGGATACTGGCAGTCCCGCGCAAGGCGGAATCTTGAATACATGGAAATCTTGCAGGAAGCCGTGAAAACGGCAGGATCATCAGTCCCTGGTGCCCATCGTGAACTTGGTGCCAGGCGGCCTTTTGGCGGTAATCTTTTGCCCGCGCAGGTTCAGGATGCGGTGTTGATCCAGTAGCAGCTGATACAAAAACATCAATTCATCCTGGGCATCGACCGGAAACCCGGCGCGGCGTTTTCCGCCTTCAACCAGGATTAATTCTTCGAGGTATTTTTTGCCTTCCGAATAACGCCACAAACCCGTGATCGTCTTCACCACCCGCGGAAAGGATTCGATAGCCGCGGGTTCACCGGCGCGCTTGCGCTTGAGCATTTCACTCTTGCGGAACAATTGTTGCGCCAGGGCGGGGTTGATGACTCGGTTATCTACTGCCATTACTATAGATACGTCGTTAATTTCCTGTTTTATTGGGCGTATATGATTTAAAAAGCCTTAAAATCAATCCATTTTGCCCATTTTTATAACTGAAAAAGTATATCCTGATTGATATTTTATTCAATAGATCGGGCCGCACCTCCACTTATACTAGCAAAGAACATTAAAAATACACGTTAAGATGTTGAAAACCAGATATATTTACTTGCGACTCACTATGCCATCCAGCTGTCTTGCCGGTTTGCAATACCGCTGTGACGGTAACCCTGCGAATCCATGACACCGTCACGAAATTACCAGCTATTGATGGAGCAACCCGGATTTGTCGTCGATGCGGCGCAACAACATTCGGTTGCGTTACTCGATGACCTGTTCGAGCGTCTTGTCGACGCGCAACCCGGGCGCTGGTGGCAGGGCCTGTTTTCGCAGCGGAGTAAATGGCCAACAATAACCGGGCTTTATTTCTGGGGAGGTGTCGGCCGCGGCAAGACCATGCTGATGGATTTGTTTTTCCAGTCTTTACCAGCTCAAATCAAGCGTGAGCGCACGCACTTTCATAGTTTCATGAACCGGGTTCACAGGTCATTGAAGCAACACGGCAATATTGAAAATCCATTGCAACAGGTAGCGCAGGATATCGCGTCCCGGGTCCAGGTGTTATGCCTGGACGAATTTGTAATTATCGATATTGGCGACGCGATGATCATGTCGGGATTGCTGGAAGCGTTGTTTGCCGAGGGCGTAGTGCTGGTGACGACGTCAAACGCGGCACCGGACAGGCTCTACCATAATGGCCTGCAGCGTGCCCGCTTTATGCCGGCTATCGAGATGCTTGGCCGCCACTGCAAGGTCGTCAACCTTGATGGGCAGCTCGATTATCGCCTGCGCTTCCTGCAGCAAACCGATCTGTACTCGGTACCACACGATAGTGAAACCGAAGCCGCGATTCGCGATTACCTGTCGCAGCACGTGGCACCCGTGCAGGCTGAGCAGGCCGAATTGAGTATCAATGGGCGCGCCCTCGCGCATCAATATTGCGCCGAGGATACGGTCTGGTTCAGCTTTGCCGAGCTTTGTGAAACCACGCGCAGTCAAAACGATTACCTCGAACTGGCGCGGTTTTTCAATACCCTGATCCTGACCGAAATCCCCCAGATGGACGCTTTCGACGACGATGTCGCGCGACGTTTCGTGCTCCTCATCGATGTGTTATACGACCACCATGTCAAATTGATCTGTAGCGCCGCGGTCAGTCCCGACCAGCTCTATCTCGGTAAAAGGCTCAGTTTCGAGTTCGAGCGGACCGCGAGCCGGTTGATCGAAATGCAGTCGCAGGAATATCTCGCGCTGGCGCACAGCCAGCAATAACCGGGTTAATACAATTCGAAGCGTGCGAGCAGACCGGCGTGATCGGAGAAATGGTAGTCGATGCGGCTGAAGTCTATGGCTTTAACCTCAGCGGCAAATGACTGGTTGATAAACATGTAGTCAAGTTGCTGCCGGTTGCGGCGGAAGATAAACGAATAACGCTCTGCCGGCGGTATCAGTTCAGTAATATCCACCAGGTCAGGATCTACCAGGTCGCGCCCTGGTAAGCGCGCAGTCGTGTTATCCGGATTACCACGGATGATACCAGCGACATCGACATGCTCGTCGCTGGGGGAGAGCGCATTGAAATCGCCGAGTATCAGTAACGAAGCCCCGTTGCGGGAATTCTGAAACTCATTACTCCAGGCAGCGACAGTTTCTGCCTGGCGCAGACGTTTGCCGGTTACGCGTTTGCCGTCGCGAGCGCTGTCGATGCCCCGCATCGAGCGCAGGTGCAGATTGAGCAGCGAAATACAATTCTGCATCATGCAGGCTTCGAGGTGTAACGGTGGCCGCGAAAACAACGGATTGCCGGTCAGTTCAAATATCGCATCGCGAAACAGTTGTTCGACCTTTTTGATTTTGACATCGTGTCGCACCAGGAAGGCGAGGTTGATGCCTGATACATCCTGCCCGGGGAGTAATACCAGGTGATAGTCTGCACTGTAGCGCCGCCTGATTTCGGCAGCGATTTGCCGCAACACGTTGAGGTTCTCGACTTCCTGTAGCGCGATGATATGCGGCAGGCCGAAAGCGTCGCCGAATTTCCCGGCCGCCTTTTCGACTCGCTGTTGAAATCTACCCCGGGATAAAATTTTCTCGTTGTTAGCGTCGTCGATATCATCGAACAGGCGATTCATATTCTGGCTGAGTATGCGCAGTGATTCGGCATTTACCGTGGGCGCCGTCAGCACCAGCAGCAGGATCAGAATTCGGCATGACAGCCCGCTTAAATGACGGCCCGTATCCTGGTAGCCCATAGTTCGAATAGTTCGGGGGTGCTCGCTGCGATTACCGAGCGTGGCACCAGCGTTTGTTTGAAGACTGGTTCGGCGTCAAAAGTCTCACAACGACCGCCGGCTTCCTGAGCCAGTAACACGCCAGCGGAATAATCCCAGATGCGCTCACGGCCATGCAACAGCAAGTTGACGCGGCCGGCGGCAAGCCAGGCCCACTCCAGCGCACAGGTGCCGATATTGCGTTGGGATTTGTACGGGGTGTCGAGTACCAGGCTGGTGGCGATTGCATCGCTTAGCCGTTTGAAATCGATGAAAGCAATACAGCTGCTCAGTTTACGCGGCTGATCGGGACGTGTTACCCGTACGCCGTTAATCCAGAATCCCTGGCCCTTGATGGCGCCGAAAAACTCGTCACGGTTGGGGTCATAGACGATGCCGAGTCTGACTTCTCCCTCGCTGATCAGGCCCAGCGATACCGAGAACAATGGTACGGTGGCATGAAAATTGGTGGTGCCGTCAACCGGATCGAGACACCAGTAATCATCGCTGCTGTTGATGACTTCGAGCTGCTGCGCTTCACTCACTTCCTCACCCAGCATAGCTACCGTTGGGTAACGTTCGGCGAGCGCAGTGGTCAGCGCCTGTTGCATCGCCAGGTCGGCCTCGGTGACAATTGAGCCGTCAGACTTGTAATCGGCGGTGGATCGCGCGTAGTAAATTGAGAGGCTGCTCGCGGATGCGCTACGGATAATCTCCTGTATCGCGACCAGATCGTCGTAATCGTAGTTATCCAGGGACAAATATAGCTCCGCCTGTAGAATTAAAATTTGAATCGTGTTCTGCTAAGCAGTATAAACGACCGCAGTCATTTTGCTTGAACAAATACTATAATTAAAATCGTGACCAGCCCTTTCTTTCTGACCCGTCAAAGCGCAAACCTGATGGAAGATTTCACGCGCGAATTAAAAGCGGGCGCAGCACTGTTTTTGCTCTACGGCGAAAGCGATGTCGGTAAGACGCGTTTATTGCAGGAACTGAGTCAAAACCGGCTTGCAGACAGTCGCGTCCACTGGCTCGATTTAAACAAGGATAATGACAGCGCCGACAGCCTGCACGATCATGCCAGGGAAATCGAAACAGTTTTTGCGAGCGCCCGACAGGGCGACATTATTATCGCGGACCATTTCGAATCGTCGCTCAAGAAAGCCCGTCACCAGTTGTTTCTGAGCTGGTCGACCGATGGTGTCGACAAACAGCTCAACCTGATCATTGCCAGCAGTACCGAGGGTTTTAACGAACTGCGCCAACTGTCGCAGCAATACCAGGTTCCTGTGCAGAGCTTCCAGCAACAGCCATTCAGCGCCGACGAAGTTAACGCCTTTGTCGGTTTTTATCTTTTCCCCGACCATCCCATGGGCAAACTTTCGATTCCGGCAGCAGTGCGCAAACAACTTGCCGCCACCGGGGGTGCAGTGGGCAAGATAATCGAAGTCATCGAGCGTGACGGTGCCCAGATCGGATCTTCGCCGATGCCTCAAACCGGTTTGATGTCGCAGCGCAGCAAGATTGCCGTTACGGTTCTTGTTGTATTCGTGCTCGCAATTGGTGCTGGCTGGTATTACCTGGACAATCAATCCCGCATCGTCGAGACCATGGCGGAGGTTACCGCGATGGAGTCCGAGCCGGTGACGATTGTTGCAGCAGAGGTTGAGCCAGTGATTGAGGTCGAGGCAGAGGTTGAGCCAGTAATAGAGACCGAGACCGTAACGCAGGCTGAAGTCGAGCCTGCCAGCGAAGTGGTTGCCGCGGTCGAAGCGGGGGTCGCCGACGAGCAGCTGACCGGAGCGGAACCGGAAGTCGCGCCTGAGACCACGATTGAAGCGGAAAACATTACTGTGCTCGAGACCGATAATGTCGCCGAAGCTGCGGTGCAGGGCACGGAGGCTGCTGAACCGGGCACTGCTTCCGATACCGATGCGGTATTGGTCGAGCAAACTGGTTCCAGTCAGCAGGAAACGGCGCCTGCCGACGCGGCAGCAATCAGCGAACAGGGTCAGGCCGAGCCCGAGCCAGCGGATAAAAGTCGCTTTCAGCGCGAGTTAGAAATGTCTTCCGACTGGATTACCAGCAAGGCGGAGTCCATCGGTACCATGCAGATATTGATGCTCAGTTTTAAAACCTTCGATGAAGCGGTTTACTACGAGTATGTGGATTCCCTGGCACGCAAGCAGGTCGATACCAGTCAATTACGAATTTTTAAGACCTACACCGGTGGCGCCGAGGTCTACAGCGTGTTTTATGGCGAGTATGCCAGCCGCAAGGCCGCCATAAAGGCGAAAGATGATCTACCCGAGGTGCTCAGGAAAATCTCGCCGACTCCCGCGCAGTGTCGGCGGCATTCTGCAGGAAATTCGACGACTCGAGGCTAAAAGTTAATTATATTTCGGGAAGCTACGGAGACACGGTTTGCATTTACATTACGACATGATAGTAATCGGTAGTGGGCCGGCCGGTAAACGCGCCGCTATTCAGGCCGCCAAGATCGGCAAGAAAGTGTTGCTGGTCGAAAAAAATGAAGTCGTGGGTGGGGTTACGGTGCACACCGGGACGATCCCCAGCAAGACATTGCGTGAAACCGTGTTGTTTCTCTCCGGCTGGCGTCAACGCGGCATTTACGGGCGCAGTTACAAGGTCAAGGACCATATAACCGCGGCCGATCTCAAGCAGCGCCTGACGTCGACGCTCGGCCATGAAATCGAAATCATCCAGCACCAGTTGATGCGTAACAACGTCGAAATCGAGTATGGACACGCGCGCTTTACCGATGAACATACCATCAGTGTCGAAGACCATGATGGTAACGTGAACGACTTTACCGCCGACTACATCGTGATTTGCGTCGGCACCAAGACGCGGCGACCGGATAACGTGCCTTTCGATGGCGATGCCATCATGGATAGCGATGAAATTCTGGAGCTTAATCGCATTCCGAAGAAGTTGCTGGTAGTCGGTGGCGGGGTAATCGGTCTCGAGTACGCCACTATTTTCAAAGCGCTGGATATCGAAGTCACGGTGCTCGAGACTAACGAGTACATCCTCGGCTTCGTCGATCGCGAAATAGTCGATGAACTGATTCACCACCTGCGCGACTGTAATATCCAGGTGCGCCTCAACGACCAGATCAGCACCATCAACAAGTTCGACGATGGCAAGGTGGTGGTCAAATTAAAGAGTGGCAAGAGCATGGCGGTCGATACGGTGTTGTTTGCCGCCGGCAGGCAGGGCGTTACCGATGACCTGTCACTGGACAAGGTCGGTATCGAAGCCGATAACCGCGGCCGCATACCGGTAAACGAGGACTACCAGACTGTCCAGCCGCATGTTTACGCGGCCGGCGATGTCATCGGCTTCCCGAGCCTGGCATCGACCTCGATGGAGCAGGGTCGGTACGCAGCCTGTCATGCCTTCGGTACCGACGTGTCGAGCCAGCCGGAACTGTTTCCCTACGGCATTTACGCGGTACCCGAAATCAGCATGGTTGGCTTAACCGAACAGGAATGCAATCAGCGCGCGATCGCCTACGAAGTCGGTATCGCGCGGTTTCGCGAGACCGCGCGCGGGCAGATCATGGGTTTACGCGAAGGCATGCTGAAAATGTTGTTCTCTATCGAAACGCAGAAATTGCTGGGAGTGCATATCATCGGTGAAGGCGCGACCGAACTGGTGCATATCGGGCAGGCGGTTATTTCGCTCGGCGGCACGCTCGATTACTTCGTGCAAACCGTGTTCAATTACCCGACCCTGGCCGAGGCCTACAAGGTCGCCGCGCTCGACGCCTATAACCGCATGACCTTTTGATATATCGCGTATTCCGCGGACACAAATTTCTTCAGCATCCCCGCAGTTCTACGTCATCCCCATAATTCTGCGTCATCCCCACAGTTCTACGTCATCCCCATAATTCTGCGTCATCCCCGCGTAAGCGGGGATCTTACAAATCCGCCGCGATACCAGGCTCTAGCAAGCGATGACGGGCTAGCACTGTTCCCAGGGCAGACCATCGAAACGCCAGCCACTGACGGTGCTGCGATGATGATTTTCATCGAGTTCACCTTCGAAGCCGTGCACGATATTGTAAACGTGCCTGAAACCATGCTCGATGAGCAGCTTGCCGGCTTCATCTGAGCGGTTACCGCTGCGGCAAATCAGCACCACCGGAACGCTGTCATGTTCCGATGACTGGATCACCCCGCCGAGAATCAACTTGCGCACTTCACGTTCAAAATTCGGATTGATGACAAAGTCGGGCTCGTCGATCCAGGGTATGTTGACCGCACCACTGGGGTGCCCGATGAACAGGTACTCCATATCCGAACGCACGTCGATAAACGC
>CAWCBX010000112.1:0-8697 GCA_963793595.1 uncultured Gammaproteobacteria bacterium
CCGGTCGAACGGGGTGCCCTGCGGCATGATAATACGCGCTTCCAGTACGTTGCCCTCGAGATCCGGAAAAGCCTTGAACTTGATCAGTCCGGCCGGAAACAGACTGATTGTAATCACAAACAACCCTAGCGCAGCACCAACCGTCAGATAGCGATATTTGATCGCAAAATCTGCAGCCTCTCCGACCCGGGCACGCAAGGCATCAAATTTTTGCTCGAAGCGCTGGCGCCAAACGGATGTTCCCCGCTCATCAGGATGCCCCAGTGAATGCACCAGGTGATGTGGCAAAATCAGGAAAGCCTCCACCAGGCTGATGGTAAGTACTGATAACAGTACTACCGGTAACACGCCCATTACCTGGCCCATGTCACCCTTTAAAAACAACAGGCTACCAAACAACATTGCCGATGTGGCAAAAGATGACAGCACCCCGCGCCCAACCTTCTCTATCCCGATCACCGCCGCTTGCAGCGGCGGCTTCCCCGAGCGGAATTCGTTTTCGATACTCTCGGAGATGACGATGGCATCGTCCATCAGGATGCCGATCGCCATCAACAACGCGACCATCGAAATCATGTTAATGGTAATACCAAGCACGCTCATCACCATCAGTCCGCCGACAAATGAAATCGGCAAACCCAGCGCGACCCAGAAAGTGTAACGCCAGCTGAAAAACAGGAATAGCGCCAGCGTTGCCAGCGACAGCCCCTGCCAGCCGTTACGAATTAGCAGGCTCAGCCGATCGGACACGATAGATGCCGCATCCTGGGTAATCACGAGCCGCGTCGATTCGGGCAACAGGCTGTTTTCTGCATCGACGAAATCCTGCACCGCGTTAAACACGGTAAGGGTATCGTCACCAGTATTTTTCCGGATCTGCAATAGCGCGGCAGGCTGTCCATTGAGCTCGACACGCACTTCCTCGTCGGTAAACTCATCGGAGATCGTGGCGATATCACCCAGGCGTAGACGTGCGCCCTTGACATCGCTGAGTACCACCAGGTCGGAGAGCTCTTCAACGCTGCGACGTTCGTTTTCAACCCGAATCTGGTACGAGCGTCGCTCGGCTTCGAGGATTCCTGCCGGTAAATCCACCGCCTGTTGTTGAATCAGGTCGGCAATATCCTGAATGCTCAGGCGATAACGGCGCAAGGTTTCGGCCTTCACGCGAACACTGAGTTCATGGGTCGAAAACCCACTGACATCGACCATCGGAATAGCTGGCAATGCCAGTAATCGATTACGGTAATACTCGGCCAGCGCCTTCAGTTCCGGCTGCGACAGGTTCGCGTTAATCGCCACGCTGACAACCGCCGAGGTGCGTCCCAGCTCGTCGATTACCGGTTCCTCGGCATCGTCAGGGAAATCGTCAATCCCGTCTACCGCAGAATTGACATCGTCGATAAATTGCTGCAGATCGCCGCTCTCCTGCATATCGAGCACCATGATGCCGACGTTATCACGTGCCTGGCAACTGCGTTCTTCGAGAAAACTGATGCCATCGGTACTGTCCTCGAGCCGGTTACAAATACCTTCCTCGACTTCAGCAGCGCTCGCGCCGGGATAGTTAACCGTGACCTGCACCTTATAGAGTTTTATTTCCGGGAAGGTTTCCTTATCAAGGCTGGGTAGCGCCGCGATACCTAACAACAGGATCGCAAACATGAGTATATTTGCAGCCGTAGGATGGGCCGCAAAATAACGAATCATTTATCTTCCCCGCCAGCGCGACGCAGCAGATCTGCTTCAAGCTGAGAGGCCAGAGTGACCTGCAGTGGCATACCCTCGATTACCGGAACCAGGTCGGTAACGATTACGCGCTCGCCAGCCTCGATACCGCTACGGATTACAGCCATATCACCCTGGGTAAGCTGGACTTCCACCGGCCTGATCACCAGCCTGTCCTCAGCGTTGGCGAGATAAACCCGTCCCTGGTGAAGCGCCTTGCGCGGAATCACCATTGCCGATCTGGCCGGGGCCAACAGGTCGACCGCGGTGTACATGCCCTTGAGTAACGGCGGACGTTTACCCGGAATCATTTTCTGGTACGGATTATCGACACCCACCACAATCCCCAGGGTTTGCCGGGTTGCATCGATAGCCTCGCTGATGCGCAGCACCCTCGCTTCCCAGTTCGCTCCCGGCATGCCATTTACCAGTCTGACCCGGGCAGTGAGACCCAGCCTGTCGTTGATGCGGCCTCCAGTGAGGATGATTTGCCGTGCCACCTCGGTCTGGCCTTCCATGTGACTGACCAGCTTGCGCATCGAGTCGAGCGGTAACTGCGCGACGATTTCCACGCCTTTGAGATCAATGGCCTCGAACAGCAACGATCCCACGCTGACGAATTCATTTTGCTCGACACTGACTGTACCGATACGGGCATCGAAGGGTAACGTGATTTCGGTACGTCCCAGAATCGTGGTGCGATTTTGCACTTCCTGTTCGGCGCGGGCGATCTGGGCGGCAATCGATGACCTGCGACTGGCGTAACTGTTCAACCTTCCCTGCAGATCTTCGACCTGCCGGCGCAACAGAATCGTTCTTTGCTGTTCCGCATCCAGTGCCGACTTGGCAACCAGCTGCTTGTTATAAACATCCTGGATGCGGGCCAGTTCGGACTCTCCGACGGTGAGATTATTCTGTGCAAGCTGAAGCGAACGCCGGGTTGATTTTTCCTCTTCGTCGAGTTCCTGCAGCAACGATTGACTTGCTTTCAAATCTTCCCGGGTTTGCTTCAGGGTCAGCTCATAATCTTCCGCGTCGATTCTTGCTACCAGGGTTCCGGCAGGAATGGTCTCACCGGCTTTAAGGTTTGGATGGAGATAACTGATCTTGCCACTCACCTCCGCCATACCGTGCAGCGTGATGGCGGGCTCGACATTGCCATAGGCGGTGACCTGCGCGCGAAAGGGAATCTGCTGTGCGCTGATAACCTGCACCAGCCTGCTCGGCATTTCGACAGCGCTATGCTCTAGCGGCGACCTGCTCTTAACCAGCAAGGCCGACACGACGCCCGCTACTGCCAGTAAGATAACTAGCGTCAAACCACTCTTCAGGTTGATTTTCATGCGACGAGTTAACTCCTGTTTACCAGCATCTGCGTCTGCGCGGAGGAATTCTAACTCATCTCACAAAACCGGGATACCGGACGAACAGCTGACAGACCAGGACCTGCTGCACACAACCGGAGCGGGCCCGGCCTAATCAGGCTCGCATTTTCTCTCCAGCTGGATCGTAGAGCGCGGCGCCAATTATCTTCGCGGCATACATGTCACCGTTGATTTCAACCTCAAACGAGGTACCGGCATGCGCGAGATCACTCGGCACGTAACCGAGCGCCATCGATTGCTGCAGATGATGGGCATAGCCACCCGAGGTAACATAACCGACGCACTCGCCATCCTTGAGGATTGCTTCATCGTTGGATACATCGATGTCGTCGGTATCGATCGTCATGGTCACCAGTCTGATTGTGGGCCCGGTGTCACGTTCATTGACGGCAGCCTGCTTGCCGATAAAATCCTTTTCCCAGTTAATGAAAGCATCCATCCCCGACTGTGCCGCGGTGAAATCCGGGCGCAGGTCGAGTGTCCACACGCCCCAGTTTTTTTCCAGGCGCATGCTCATTAAAGCGCGCGCTCCGTAATGGCGCAGGCCGAGATCGGCGCCGGCCTCGAGTATCGCCTGGTAGAGCCTGAGCTGATACTCGGGCTGTACATATATTTCATAACCCAGCTCGCCCGAGAACGACAGACGGGTGAGCAACGCGGGTACCCCGGCGACGAAAGTTCGGCGGATGTCGCGAAATTTGAGCGCCTCGTTGGACACATCTTCACGGCAAAGCCGCGCTAGCAGTTGGCGTGACTTCGGTCCGGACAGACCCAGACCGTGATAGCGACTGCTCTCGTTCTGGTATTGCAGCTCATAACCATCGAGATGGCTTTCGAACCAACGGCGATGCATTTCCTGTGCCGCGCCCGAACCGAAGATGATGAATTCCGCTTCGCCAAGGCAGGCGATAGTCAAATCGCCGTAGAGCTTACCCCTGGGTGTCAACATTGGGCTCAAGCTGATACGACCGGCTTTGGGAACATTGCCCGCCATCACGTAGTCAAGGAATTTACGCGCATCGGGTCCCTTAAACGAATGCTTGGCGAAATTCGCAATTTCGACCACGCCGACATTTTCGCGCACGGCTTTGACTTCACGCGCCACGTAATCGTGCGCACGTGAACGTCGGAAGGTCGGTTCTTCATGCGCATCCTCCGGCACCATCCGCGAACCAGAGGGCATGTTCGAGGCCAAAACCATCCGCCCACACCGCGCCCTGCGCTGTCAAACGGTCGTAAATCGAGGTAGTGCGCTGGCCACGTCCCTTGGGCAGGGTTTCATTGGGGAAGGTCAGGATGAAGCGCCGCTCGTAATTTTCGGTCGACTTGATGGTGCCGTAATCAGGGGAGGCATAGTCGCCAAAACGCGCGATATCCATCGCCCAGACATCGATTTCGGGCTCACCTTCAATCATCCATTCGGCCAGACATTTACCGACGCCGCCAGCCTGGCAGAAACCCGCCATAACGCCGACCGCTGCCCAGTAATTGCGCATACCCGGCACCGGTCCAATCATCGGGTTGCCATCGGGGCCAAAGGTAAACGGCCCGTTGATCATATCCTTGATGCCGGCTTCGGCCAGCGCAGGAATGCGCTCGAAACCAAGTTCGAGACGTTCCGCGATGTGGTCGAGTTGCGGTTCGAGCAGTTCATGACCGAAATGCTGCGGGGTGCCGTTCACCGACCATGGCGTCGCCACCGGTTCGTAAGTACCGAGCAACATGCCCTGGCCTTCCTGGCGAAAGTACATATTACCCTCGTAATCGATGCCGGCAGGTAAACGTTCCTCGCGCTCCTCGATCTGCGGGATCGCCTCGGTGATCAGGTAATGGTGCTCCATCGGTTGCACCGGCAGATTCAGGCCCGACAAATGCCCGACTTCACGCGCCCACAGCCCCCCGGCATTGACGATGTGTTCGGCATTGATCGTGCCGTTCGCGGTGACCACGTCCCAGCTGCCGTCGGCTCGCTGGTTGGTTTCGATAACCGCGGCATGGGTATGGTAGCTGGCGCCGAGTTTCTTCGCCGCCTTGGCGTAAGCATAGGTTACGCCGGAGGGGTCGATGTCACCATCGAGCGGATCCCACAGGGCCGCGATATAACGTTTCGGATCGATCAGCGGATGCAGTCTGGCGACTTCCTCGAGCGAAATGAATTCCTGGTCCAGACCCATGTAGCGGGCCTTGGAGCGTTCGCGCTTGAGGTAGTCGTACCAGTCCTTGTTCGAGGCCAGGTAAAAGCCGCCGGTACTATGCAATCCCACCGATTGCCCGGAAAGTGCTTCGAGTTCTTCGTAAAGCTTGATTGTATAACCCTGTAAGCGCGAAATATTGGGGTCAGACGATATCGTATGAATCTGTCCGGCCGCATGCCAGGATGAGCCCGAAGTCAATTCGTTGCGTTCCAGTAGCACACAATCCTGCCAGCCGAAGCGGGCCAGGTGAAACAGGATTGAACAGCCGACCACGCCACCACCGATGACGACTACTTTTGCATGTGATTCCATCTTCTACCTCTACTTATCAATACCAGGCATCTGGTATTTCTGATTTGCGTTTTTCGATATAGGCACAGAGTTCTTCGTCTTTGGCCTGCTCCAGTGTTGGCGCGGGGCATTCTTTAAGCAATTGATTCCAGCGCTCATAAGCACGCTGCGCCATATCCTTGCTACCATCCTCTTCCCACTGCTCGACGTTGTTGCTATCCGACAATAGCGCGTCGTAATAGGCGGTTTCATAGTTCGCCATGGTATGCGCGCAGCCGAGAAAGTGCCCGGCCGGCTCGACTTCCGCATAGGCATCGCGACCGAGCGCATTGTCGTCTAGCGGCAGGCCCGACAGCATCACCTGGTAGGCGCCGAGGCGATCGGCATCCATAACCAGCTTTTCATAGCCGGTACAGAGTCCGCCTTCGAGCCAGCCAGCTGCATGCAATACGAAATTGGCACCGCCCAACGCGGTCGATAGCATCGAATCCGCACTTTCATAGGCGGCCTGCGCATCAGGCAACTTTGATGCGGTCAGCGAACCACCACAACGCAGCGGCACCCCGAGACGTCGTGCCAGCTGGCCGATGACCAGGTTCGAAATGACCGGTTCCGGCATGCCGAAAGTCGGCGCACCGCTACGCAGACTCATCGAAGACAGGAAGTTCCCCATGACGTAAGGCGCACCCGGTCGTACCAGCTGGGTAAAGGCACCCACCATCATCGCTTCGGCAAATGCCTGCGCGATCGAGGCCGCAGTCGTCACCGGTCCCATCGCACCACCCAGAATAAAGGGTGCAACGACCAGACCCTGGTTAGCGCCGCAGTAAACCTGGGCCGCCTCGGTGACGACTCTATCCACCAGCAATGGGGAATTCGTATTGACGTTGCCCATGATGACGCAGTTTTGTTCCATGAAGTCTTCACCGTGCAGAATCCTGGCCATATCGACCGAATCCTGGGCGCGGGATTTCTCGGTAATCGCACCGAGGTGCGGCTTGTCGTTGAACTTCATGTGCGCGTACACCATATCGAGGTGTCGCTTTGATACTGGCAGGTCGCAGGGTTCGACAATCACGAGTCCGGAATGATGCAGGCTTGGCAGCTGCGAAACGATTTTCACCAGCTTCTCGAAATCCTCGTAACTGCCGTAGCGTCGGCCGCCCTCGAGGTCACGCACAAACGGGGGTCCATAAACCGGGGCGAAAACCTGAGAGTTACCACCGATGCGAACGTTTCTGTCGGGGTTACGTGCGTGCTGGGTAAATTCCGCGGGCGCGGTCTTACACAGTTCACGCGCCATGCCACGATCCAGCCGCACCCGCGTGCCCTTGACGTCGGCTCCAGCCGCTTTCCAGATTTCAAGCGCTTTAGGGTCGTCGCGAAATTCGAGACCGATTTCCTGGATGATCCAGTCGGCCTGCTCTTCGAGTTTGACGATACCCTCTTCGCCGAGAAACTCATAAAAAGGAATCTCGCGTTTGATGAAAGCTGGTGCTGCAACCTGCTCCCGTTCGCGGGAGCGACCACCGCGACGGCGACCGCTGGATCTCGCATTTCTGGTCTTTGCTCTGTCGTTCACGCTCATCCCCGAGTAACTTTGCCCGGCAGTATAACAGTCAGTGAAAGCGCCATGCGAACATAGAATTCAAGTGCTAATGCCATCGCCCGTAATGCTGAAATTACTGTCATAAATACGGCTTAAGGATTTCGAGCACGCGGTTGAAGGGTTATAATGCGCGGTCTGGTCACTCAGTGGATCTTTCAGGAAATACCAAATGCGAAACAATCAGCTCCCGGGCCGCTCGGTGGTGATGTCTACCGAAGCCATGGCCGCAACCAGTCAGCCGATGGCGACCGAAGCCGCGCTGCAGGTGATGCGCGAAGGCGGTAACGCGCTCGACGCCGCGATTGCGGCAAGCGCGGTACTGTCGGTGGTCGAAACCTATTCGTCCGGTATCGGTGGCGACTGCTTCATCCTTTACCACGAGGCGGCAAGCGGAAAATTGCATGCGCTTAACGGCAGCGGTCGCGCCCCGGCTGCGGCCACCGCGGCAACGATTCGCGCCCGCGGTTTTGACAGCATGCCGCTAAAGGGCATCCTGTCGGTAACGGTACCCGGTGCGATCGATGCCTGGTGCGAGGCGAATCAGAAACTTGGCAAGCTCGATTTCGCAAGCCTGCTGCAGCCCGCGATTCACTATGCAGAGCAAGGCTACGCCGTCACACCCGTCATCGCCGGCAACTGGAAAGGGAGCGAGGCGCTGCTCGCCGCGACGCCGGAAGCAAGCAAAGCCTACCTGGTTGATGGCAAGGCGCCGGCGGCAGGCACGATTCACCGTCAACCCGACCTCGCACGCAGCCTGCGCACCATCGCCAGCCAGGGTCGGGACGGTTTCTACCGTGGTGAAATCGCCGCGGAGATCGTGCGCTTCAGCGAGGCACAGGACGGTTTATTCAGCCTGGATGATTTTGCCCACCACGAATCCGAATGGGTTGATCCGATCAGCACCAACTACCGCGGTTACGACGTGTTCGAAATTCCGCCAAACGGCCAGGGTATTACCGCCCTGATGGCGCTGAACATCCTCGCGCAAACCGATGTCTCGAAACTACCTCACCTGGGTGCAGACCACATACAGCTCTTCAGCGAGGCGTTTGCCCTGGCCATGGCGGAACGCGACCGCTTCGTTGGAGACTCGGCATTTAATGAACTTCCGGTTGCGCAAATGCTAGCGGATGATTTCGCACAAACCCAGTATGCGCGCATCAACCTGGGCAAGGCACTCGCCCAGCCGATCGAGTCGGCGCTGCCGAACCACCGCGACACGGTTTACCTCAGCGTGGTGGATAAGGATCGCAACGCCTGTTCATTCATCAACAGCGTGTTTGATTCCTGGGGCAGCGGTCTCGTCGCCGGATCAACCGGTATCAACCTGCAAAACCGGGGTTCGGGATTTAGTCTCGAAGCAGGCCACTTCAACCAGATCGAGCCAAACAAACGTCCCATGCATACCATCATTCCCGCCATGGTCTACCGGCAGGATAAACCGGTACTCAGCTTCGGCGTCATGGGCGGCCAGTACCAGGCGATGGGG
>CAWCBX010000113.1:0-5722 GCA_963793595.1 uncultured Gammaproteobacteria bacterium
AGCAACAGTTTCGTGGTGCGACCGTTCGGCTTCGATGTCAGTGTGCCGCACCCGACACCGCCGCATGCGACCACGCACGCGGGTAACCGCCTCACCTCCGCGGGTACGGCCTTTACCGTGAACGCGGCCGGCGTACTGTGGAACAACGCCGATGACAACGCAGGTGGTGCAGACGGTATTCCGGATAACCACGACGATGTCGATCCGTCGAACAACGACGACCTGGGTAATAACACGGTGACGCTTGGTGGCACTTCATACAGCGGAACGCCTAACTTCGGACAGGAAGGTGAAGATATCGAATTGACATCGGTGCTGTTCGCGCCGGCGGGTGGCATGGACCCGGGATTACCGGCGAATACATTAATTTCGAGCTTTAGCGGCGGTGGGGGGCTCAATGCGGCTGTGATTTTCAATGAAGTGGGCATTATCGAAATCGCCGCGGATATTGCCGATGTGGATTATCTCGGCATCGGTGCGGCCGAAACGGCTCGCATGAAGTCAAAATCGGGACATGTGGGTCGATTTTCTCCCGCGTATCTTTCAATCACGTCCTTTGTCGATGGTGATTTTGCGAATGCCAATGTCAGCGGCCTGGTACCGTTTACCTATATCGGGCAGGATTTTACCTACGATGTGACGCACCCGTCGTTTGTGGTCAGCGCTTTCAGTGCGCTCAATACGGTAACGACTAACTACACTGACAACCTGAACCCCGGAGATGACTGGGCAAAGCTCGATGCCGACAGCGTTTCATTTACCGCACCCAACGCCGATACGTCACAAAACGGTGCGGATGCAATCACGCCGATGGTGGTCAGTTACACCGAGGATCCGCTGGATTTCGATGTCGTTGACAACGGTGCCGGTACCTATGGATTCGAATTCCGTGATGATATTTTCAGCTACGATAAGGATGCGAATAGCCAGGTGAAACCGTTCAGTTCCGATATCGACCTGGTCATTAACAGTGTGACCGACACCGATGGTGTCGTTACCAGCGCTGGCGAAACATTGAGCCCGACTCCGATCGATCTGCGCTTCGGGCGTTTACGCATGGAAAATGCGTATGGTTCGGAGTTAAACGACCTGATCATGAATTACCACCTGGAGTATTTCGATGTGATCGGAACGACCCCGTTCTGGACCCGGCATGACGATGCCGACACGACGATAGTTGCGCCGGGCGATATCAATGCCGTGCCGGGTAACACCGCGGCCACGGCTATAAACCCTTCGCTGGTGCCCGGCAAGTTTGAAATTACCCTGTCAGCACCCCTGGTTGAGGTCGTCGAAACGATTACCAACCTGGTCGACGGCTCCGGCGAATCCTGGTTGCAGTACGACTGGGACGGGGACGGCCAGTTCGACGACAATCCTGCGGCGTTGGCTACCTTTGGCATTTACGATGGCGACCCGGTGCAGATCTACATCCAGCAGATATACCAGTAGTTTGCCAGTCATTCGCGTACAGAATTCTCGTCATTCCAGCGCTATTTTTCAGTCATTCCCGCGCAAGCGGGAATCTTGTAATGATGGCGCGTTGCGAGATTCCCGCTTGCGCGGGAATGACTAAATAAAAATGCGGGAATGACTAAATAAAAATGCAGGAATGACTAAAGGGCTCTTGATCCCGCGGTATCAGTTTAAAGGTCTTACGGCAACGGTGCGAATCTAGTAACATGAGTGCGCATGAAAACCCTGTACCTGTTGCGACACGCCAAATCCAGCTGGGCCCAAGCTGGCCTCAGTGACAAACAACGCCCGCTGGCTGACCGTGGCCTGCATGACGCGCCCATGATGGGTGAGCGTTTCAACTCGCGGGGCGAGAGCATCGACAGGATTATTTCCAGCCCGGCGCTGCGCGCCCATACCACCGCGCAGTTGTTTGCCGAGGCCGCAGGGTATCCGCCCGGGGATATCGTGGTTGAAGCTGATCTCTATTTTCTCGGCAGCGGCTCGATTCAGGATGTCATCCTGGGCCAGGACGATCAGCTGCAATCCATCATGCTGGTGTTTCACAATCCGGATATTACCCACTTCGTCAATTCGATCGATTACGAGGTCAGCATCGACAACGTACCAACCAGTGGGTTGATCAAGCTGAACTGTGACATCGAGCAATGGGGTGACTGGTCGATCGCCGGTACGGTCTTCGATTACTTCGATTACCCGAAGAATTTATCCGGGGAAGTAGTGCGCAAGTAAAGCGGGCAGGGCGCCAGGCCCGACCCCTGGAGCGCTAACTCGAACGCAGGTGGATGTTTCTGCGCCGCGCGCCCTGCGGTTTGCGTCGCTTCAGTCGCGTCGCGTCACGGATGCGATCCTGTGCCTGCCGGATCAACGCCTGCTGGCTACCCTCGCCATCCTCGCTTTTCCCCTGCAAGCGCGTGTAAGAACCATCCGCGTTCATTTGCCAGATGCTGTATTCATCGGACAGCAGCGTATCGATGATGTCACGTAACCCTTTTTGCAAGTCGGGATCTTCCACCGGCACCAGCACTTCGACGCGGTGTTCGAGGTTACGGTTCATGGTATCCGCGGAACCGATGTAGTACTCGGGGCTTGCGTCATTATCAAAGTAGAAAATCCGGCTGTGTTCGAGAAAGCGACCGACCACGCTGAACACGCGAATGTTATCCGACAACCCGGCAATGCCGGGGCGCAAACGGCAGCTATCGCGCACAATCAGGTCGATTTGCACGCCTGCCTGCGAAGCTTGGTAAAGCGCATGTACGATGTCCTTGTCTTCCAGCGCATTGATCTTGAACTGTATGCGAGCGGTTAAACCGTTCGCGTGATGATCCATTTCGCGCTGAATCTTATCCAGCAGGGCACGCTTGAGCAGCTTGGGTGCCGGCAGAATCTTGCGGTAATTACGCTTCGGGGTGAAGCCGGTGGTCAGGTAGTTAAACAGCTCGGTGATGTCGCGACCGATGTCCTGGTCGCAGGTGAGCAAGCCAAGGTCAGTGTAGAGTCGCGCATTACCGGCATGGTAATTGCCCGTGCCGATGTGTACATAACGCCGCAGTCCGCTGTAATCGTTGCGCACGACCATGATGACCTTGCAATGGGTTTTCAAATCCATCACACCGTAGGTGACATGAATGCCGGCTTCCTCAAGCCGGCTTGACCAGCGAATATTCGCGGCTTCGTCGAAGCGCGCTTTTAATTCGACCACCACCGCGACCTGCTTGCCATTTTGCGCGGCGTCAACCAGGTAGTCGATAACCTTGGTGTCGCCGGAGGTGCGGTAGAGGGTCATTTTGATCGCACGTACCTTGGGGTCGCGACTGGCTTCACGTAACAGCCGTTCGACCGTCGTCGAAAACGATTCGTAGGGATGTTGCAGCAGAATCGAGCCGTTTTCGCGTACCGCATGAAAAATGTTCGGCATATGCGTGAGCTTGGGATGGTCGATCGGGTGGTGCGGTGGATAACGTAGTGATGGGATCTCGAGATCACACAGGCTGAGCAGGTCTCGCGTCGCCAGCAAACCCTTCTTTTCAAAAACATCGGCCTCGTCCAGGCCGAGTTCCGCGGCGAGCATGCCGCGACGGGTCGGATCCATGTCGCGCTGGACTACCACGCGGACAATTTTAGCGAAGCGACGGTGACGCACCTCGGACTCGATGATCGCCAGCAGGTCGTCAGCCTGGTCTTCGTCGAGCGAGGTATTGGCATTACGCGTGACATAAAACAATTCGCAATCTTCGATCTCCATCTTCGGGAACAGCACATCGAGGTTTTGCGCCATGACACTCTCCAGCGGCACGAAGATATGCGTGTCGGGAACCTGCAGGAAGCGCGGAATACCCAGTCCGACCGGCACCTTGACGCGGGCGCGCAGTTCTTCCTCGCTGTCGCTGTGACGCAGCGTAACCAGCAGGTTCAGCGAGAGATTGGAAATAAACGGAAACGGATGTGCCGAGTCGACGCCCTGCGGCGTGACTAGCGGATAAATATTTTCGAAATAATAGGTGCGAATGATTGTCTGGTGTTCGTCGCTGAGCGCCTCGTAGGGAGTGATGTGAATATCCTGTTCGGTCAGCAGGCCGATTAATCGGGGTACCAGTTCATCCTTTTCTGCTTCGAGCTTACGCACTTTGACGTAACACTCTTCAATTTGCTGCGCGGGCAGGCGTCCATCCACGCTGTAATCCAGTATCCCGGCGCCGACCTGTTGTTTCAGGCCACCGATACGCTTCATGAAAAATTCGTCGAGATTGGCGCTGACGATACCGACAAATTTAAGTCGTTCCAGTAACGGGTTGCCCTCATCCTGCGCTTCGTACAAAACGCGCCGGTTGAACTCGAGCCAGGTCAACTCCCGATTGAGATAGAGTTCAGGAGCGTCGAGATCCATGGTTTGAGTCGCTTCGGTAGCGGCATCGGGTTGCGGCATTGGTGTGGACTCGACAGATGTCGCATCGGTTGCGGCAACCGATTCCGGGGCAGCCCCGGAATCGGCCGATGTCGCATCGCTTACTACTGAGAGGTTGTTTTGAGTTTTAGTTGGGGTAGCCATGATGTGTAGGATGTTTTTCGGTTAGTGATGTTCCGGCACGAAGGTTTGGTCACCCATGGGCGGGCGCACGTAGCCCCTGCCTTTCTGGCGCGGCTCGAGCTTGATCGGTTCCGGAGTCAAATCCTCATAGGGAATCAGGCTTAAAAGGTGCTTGATGCAATTCAGTCGCGCATGCTTTTTGACATCTGATTTAACCACGTACCACGGCGCCTGCTTGATGTCGGTATGCGCAAAACAATCGTCTTTGGCCTTGGAATACTCGACCCAGAGCTTGCGGGATTCGAGATCCATCGGGCTCAGTTTCCAGCGCTTGGTCGGGTCCTTGATGCGCCCCTGGAAGCGCTGCTCCTGCACGTCGTCGCTGACTGAAAACCAGTACTTGACCAGGATGATGCCGGAGCGCACCAGCATGCGTTCGAACTCCGGGCAGCTGCGCATGAATTCCTGGTACTCGTCGTCGGTACAAAATCCCATGACGTGTTCGACACCGGCACGGTTGTACCAGCTGCGGTCGAACAGCACCATTTCGCCTGCGGCCGGTAAATGCGGCACATAGCGTTGAAAATACCACTGCGTTTTTTCGCGCTCGGTGGGGGTGCCGAGGGCAACCACGCGACAGATGCGCGGGTTGAGACTTTCGGTAATGCGTTTGATGACACCGCCTTTGCCGGCCGCGTCGCGCCCTTCAAAGATACAGACGACTTTTAAACCTTTTTCCTTGATCCATTCCTGCAATTTGACCAGTTCAATTTGCAAGTCCCGCAGTTCCTTTTCGTATTCCTTGTTCGATATTTTCTTCTTTTCGTCACTGGAATTCTTATCACCCGACATAACCCCGCCCCTCAATTTTAATTGATCTGACCCCCCAACCTATACCAAACAGAAAAAACTGTCCATATAACAATAGGATAAAATCACTAGTTCGTGATCTGGATCATGTGAGATTATAGCCGCAGAACCATCGGCCCCGATGATGGTCTACACAGTTTCATGCTAAGGAGAGACCATTGAATACAAGCCCGTTTATTGCCCCTTTCGGTTCGCTGCCGAACACCCTGCCGATATTTCCGTTGCCCGGTGCGATCGTGATGCCGGGTTCCGAGTTGCCGCTGAATATATTCGAACCACGCTACCTGAACATGATCAACGATGCCCTGGGTAGCCATCGTATGATCGGCATGATTCAGCCTGATC
>CAWCBX010000114.1:0-7411 GCA_963793595.1 uncultured Gammaproteobacteria bacterium
TGAATGGAACTTTGTATCTGGGCGATCGGGTAAGCAATCGAATTTCAATTTTTGACTGGCGCAAAGGTGAAGTGATTAACGTTTTTGGGGTATTCGGACAGGCGCGTTCGCAATACCGTGATATTACTTATCTTTCGGTTAACGCGAAGGGGCAAATTGCAATCCTCGATAAAAATAATAAGAAAATCGAGGTATTTCAGCTCGATCAAACCGGTTTTGTGGCGCCACTTGCCAGAGACAGGTTTGAGCTTGGCGCGAAGTTCGATGCACCCTGTATCGCGGTATACGCTTTTATCGACGACAAAACCCTGTGTATCAAGGCTAAAGACCAGGGAATCGTGATTATAAGTCCCAATGGAACTGAACAGGGCAGGTTTGCCGAACAGGCCAGCCGCCCCTCGTCAATCCATGTCGGTGATCAAACTGTCGCGGTACTGGAGAAAAACTATTTGCATGCATTTTCCCATGATGGGAAGCATTTGTTTACTATCGGCCGCTACGGCTCGTCGGCTGGGGATTTTAATCAGCCCAGTGATGTTTTCGTGCATGGCGGCTTATATTATGTTGCTGACAAAGGTAACAATCGTTTGCAGGTATTTGCTGCTGACGGGAAATTTCTCGAAGAAATCAAGTCAAGCCAGGGTGGACAAAAACTGTTCGTCGAAGTCGGGCCGATAGCAGTCGACAGTCAGCAAAATCTATATGTAGCCGATGGCGGTACGCTGGGCATAATCAAGGTTATCAGCAAGGATCGAAATTTGGTCGCGACGCTAGGTACAGAAGAGGCACCGATAAACAAGGTAAATCGGTTTTACGGACTGGATATCGACAAGCAGGACAGACTCTATGCGCTCGCTGGCACGGCGTTCAATGGGTACCTGGTGAAAATTTACAAAAACCTTAAACCCTATAGAACTTTCGGTGCCGAAGGAGATAACGGGACACTTGTTTACTTTGAGCAGGCGACTTCAGTATCGGTAGCTTCGCGTGCAAAAAACAGTGTTTATGTAAACGACTCAGTTTTAGAGAAAAATTTCCGCTTCGATTTCCTGGAATATCCGAACGCTGCTTTTGGATTGCGTGTTTCGGGCAATACGGAAACCATAGATCTGCGCTGGAGTAGCAGCAAATCACCGCTGATTGCCAAATACGAAATCCAGGCTGCAGTCGATAAGGATGGGCCGTATGAAAAAATTGCGACCAGTTACCAACTGAATCAGTCGCTATGGGTTAGCACGGCAGGCAAGTACAGCTGGTTCAGAGTGGTGTCGGTAAGCGCTCATGGGTTAAGCGCAGCAGCGTCAGCGCCCAAGCAGAATTATTTCCAGAAAATTACCTCGCTGTATGAGGCCGGCGAATTGAACGAAGTTGTCGAACTCGCAGATCAATTATTGAGAATTGCACCCGACAATGCCGCTACGCGCGACATTCTCGGCATGAGCCTGTACCAGTTAAAGGATTACACGCGCGCAATCACTGAGTTCAAGCAACTGGAAAAGCTTGAAGCCTATCATAACAAGGCGATTCGTTATCAGGTACTGGCCTTGTACCAGCTGGAACAGTACCTCGATGCCCGTGCGTTAATCGATGAGATGCTTGAACAAAATCCGGCCGATGCGGAACCCTACCTGATCTGTACCAGGATAAGCCTGAAACTCGCCGATGCGATAGGTGCTGTCAGCTGCGCCGAAGATGGCCTGGCGTTGCACCAGGGCAATGTCGAGCTTCGATATTTACTCGGTCGGGCCTATATCGAAGCCGGCCTTGCTGAAAAAGGGTTGTTGGCCTATCAGACGTTAATTCGAGCTAACCCGGAGCGCCATGAAATACGTCTTAAGATTGCAGCTGACCTGTACGAGCTGGGCAGCTATGAAGATTCCCTCAGGCAATATGATGCAGTGCTGCGGGCGCAACCGGAATCTGGCGTAGCGGCTGTGGGTAAGGCGAGGGCTTTACTCAACCTGGGTCGTAACAACGAGGCCAAGACAATTGCACTGAAACTGTCAGCAAAAAAGGAAACCAAAGGCGACGGTCATTACCTGCTCGGTAAGATCGCTGCGCAACAGGGTAATCACCAGGAAGCGGTGTTGCGTTTTACCCGTGCCGGTAACGAGCAACCGGAGGTCGTAGATCTGTGGGTATCGCTTGCGCAGTCTTATACTGAAATCAATCAACTTGCCAAAGCGGCGGAAACCCTGGCGATGGGTATCAAGCACAACCCGGACGCATTCGAGTTGTACCTGCTCGCCGGCAAGATCGAGATCGAACGTCGGCAATTCCCGGAGGCCAATGCTTACCTCGGTAAAGCAATCGTGCTTGAACCCAGGTCATTGCTGGCACAGACGCTTTACGCACGCAGCCTGTTTGCGTCACGTAACTACCGAACCGCCACTATCCATGCAGAAGCCGCCGCACGTATTGCCCCTGACGACATCGACGTGCTCGTACTGCAGGCCGATATCGCCAATCAACAGGGTAAAACCGGCTCGGCAATAGAAATCCTGAAAACAGCGATTAGCCTGGATGCGGCATCGGCTGAACTGCAATATCGTATTGGCCGGGTCTACCAGGACGCCAATCTGTTCGACGAATCGCGTGAACATCTCGAAAAGGCGGCCGCAATACGACCATCCTGGGCGGATCCGCATATCTCGCTGGGTCATCTCTATAGCAAGCGTCGGTCTTTTGACGACGCGGTAACGGCGTTTGAAAAAGCGGTCGAACTCGATCCCTCGGACGAAAACCGGGCCATCCTGAATGTCGCTTATGCCGAACGCAAGAAGTCACTGGAGTTCGCCAACAATGCACCCCAGCTACTGCTTTCTGATTTAAATCTGCAGCGCGTTTTTTCGGCTGCTTACAAAAAATACCAGGACCAGTCGATTGGCAGCGTGAAGCTGCAAAATGTCAGCACTACCGACTTTGGCAATTTGAAGCTCTCGTTTCAGATCAAGGAATTCATGGATTTCCCCACCTCGATTGATATCGCCAAGATCAAGGGTAGTGAGGTCCAGGAAATCCCGATCAAGGCTACCTTCAATAACAGAATTCTTGAGGTAGACGAGGACACCGGAGTGCAGGTGGAAGTGAAACTTACTTATCTGCGCGATGGTCAGAAAGACAGTATCTCGCTGACCCAGCCGATGACGATATATGGTAAGAATGCGATCATCTGGGGCGATTCGTCCATGGTTGGGTCCTTCGTAACGCCGAAGGATGACACGCTCAGAGATTATGTGCGCCAGGTCATCAATACCTTTCAGCCAGACCCGGGGCCGTTAAACGATAAACTGGTTTCAGCGATGGTATATTTTAGCGGCCTGGTGGCTGCTGGCACCAGCTACATCGTCGACCCCAATACCCCGTTTTCCGGTCTACGCGACGATCAAATCGATTATGTACAATTCCCGCGCGAAACATTGCACCTGAGAAGTGGGGATTGTGATGATTTGTCGGTACTGATAAGCGCCGGCCTCGAAAATCTGGGCATTAAAACTGCGTTTATCGAAATACCCGGACACCTGTTCCTGATGTTCGATACGGGCATATCTGCGGTCGACGCCGGGTTGATCAGCCAGGATTCCAGTCTACTCGTGATCAGGGATGAGCAGGTCTGGATTCCACTCGAGGCGACCATGGTCAATACCAGTTTCATCGAGGCCTGGGCTGAAGGCGCAAACAAATACCAGGCCGCGCTGGCCGCTGGTGAGCTTGGCATCATCGATTTGAAGCAGGCCTGGCAGGAATACAAGCCGGTAACCCTGCGCAAGGCCAGCTATGCGATCGATCTGCCCGACAGGAAACGTACCGAGAGCCTGGTGAAACAGGCGCTAAATGTGTTATTGGTGAAAAGTATCGATCGACTGATATTGCCTTACCAGACCATGGTGGCGAATGATCCCGGTAATATTAGCGCCCGGTTACAAATTGCGATCCTGTACGCACGTTTTGGACTATATCAAGACGCAGAAATCGCATTTGAAGCGCTGGAAGAGCTTGCGCCAGAAAATAGTGCGGTAAAATCCAATCAGGGCAACCTATTCTTTCTCCAAAAAGAGTATAATAAGGCTATTTATTTTTATACGCAGGCTGCCCGACTGGATAGCGAAGACGGGGGCATCTGGATTAACCTGTCAATGGCGCAATACAAGGCCGGCGATATAAAGCAGGCGAGATCCAGTTACCAGAAGGCGTTGCAGTTAAACGCAAGTTTACAGAAAGAGTACGAGGCTTACAGCAGGCTGCTGAGCCAATAAAGGTTAAAAGTATGAAGAAATTACTGATTATCATGGTTTGTGTTGGCAGTATTACGGCTAACGCATCGGTCATGGCGTTGAATGAGACTACGATTACCGAATCCAGCTCGCATAGTGTATTCACGGGATTGTTTAAATCTGTCTGGGCGCATCTGAAATCAATAAACCCGACGCAATGGCAATCAGCCAAATCAACCCAGACTTATGTCGCGGGAATACGCGGCGCCGAATCGACTGATACGCTGTTGAAACCTTACTGGAAGGCTGATTTAACCCAGGATGAGGGTTTTCAGGCGGAACTGGTAAAATTTAGTCGGGCGCAGCATGAAATGGATAAAGGTGATCTGCAGGCAGCAGTGGAATTATTCGACGGCTTTCTCAGTGAATATGAACATAGCAATATGCGTCCCAATGCCTTGTTCGGTAAAAGCATCAGCCTGGCGAGTATCGGCCAAAGCGATCGGTCGAGGGCCGTGATGCGGCAATTTATTAATGAAAATCCCAACCATCCTTTGGTCGACGATGCGAAGCAGGTTATCGACGCACTGAAATAGCATCACGTTACACCGGCATGAATGTTCTTGCCATAGACACCTCTACCGAAGCCTGTTCCGCTGCATTATTGCGCGCAGACGGCGCCATTTTCAGCGAGTTTGAAGTCGCCCCGAGACAGCACATGCAGCTTCTTCCGATGATGATGGATGCGGTGTTGGCAGCGTCCGAAATCCCCAGGCAATCGATATCTCACTGCGCCTTCAGTAATGGTCCGGGCGCTTTCACCGGCATCCGCATCGCGGCAGCGCAGGCGCAGGGGATTGGTCTCGCGCTGAATATCCCATTGCTACCGGTCTCAACCCTGGCGGTGCTGGCGCAGGCCTGTATGGATCAATTCGATTGCGCTAATGCGTTGGTTGCGCTTGATGCGCGTATGCAGGAAATTTACTGGGCCAGCTACCAACGGGACGCAGCTGGCCGTGCCCAGCTTACAGGCAGCGAACGTCTCGGTAGCGTCAACGAAATAGAATTTGCAGCAAATATCGAATGCGGTGGCGGACATGGCTGGCTTGATGAACTGCGCACCAGGGCCAGCTTTCCGGTTGATGCCAGTCTGCTACCGAATGCCAAAGCCTTGCTCAAGCTTGCCACTGCGGCGATCGAACAGAACCTGGGTGTGGACGCTAGCAAGGTCAGTATCAACTACCTGCGTAACCAGGTTGCCGAGAAAGCAACTTCCTGATGGTGCAGATGCCGGTTTACCCCTATGGTTCGCCGGCCGTTAGCGGGGTTCTTAAATCCTCGCCGGCAGATTTCCAGGTTGACGAGGAACTTGGCTTCGAACCAGATGGAGACGGCGAGCATCATTTCTTGCTGGTTGAAAAAACCGGACTTAGCACCCCGGAACTCATCACCCGGATTGCACACGACTACTCACTGCATCCCGGGCTTATCGGCCATAGCGGACTTAAAGACAAACATGCGCGCACAAGTCAATGGCTGAGTTTGCATCTGCCCGGCAAGTCTTTACCCGCGGGTAAGTCAGCAGGAGATGGATATCGGATTTTGCGACAGGCCCGGCATCACCGTAAGTTACGACCAGGGTCGCATAAATTTAACGCTTTTCAGTTGTGTTTGCGGGAGGTGAGTCAATTGCCTGATCAAACCATCGCCCAAATCAATCTTGTAACCCGGCAAGGTTTCGCTAATTATTTTGGTGCGCAGCGATTCGGGCGCAGGCAGGACAACGTCAAACAGGCCCTGGCACAGCTGGCAAATCGCAGGCTGCAACGATCGCGGAAAAGCATATTGTTGTCATCGTTACGCAGTTACCTGTTTAATCAGATCCTGGCCCGGCGTATCAGCCTGGGACACTGGGATAAACCGTTATCCGGGGATGTTTTCATGCTGCGTGGGAGCCACTCGATTTTCAGGGATGAGATCAGTGAGGACCTGCTTGCCCGCTATCAGCAACTGGATATCGCGAGTAGTGCAAGCCTTTATGGTACGGGGCGCAATCAGATTGCCGATGAGGCGCAGGCACTCGAGGAACAGGTCTTTGCGCAGCACGAAGAAATCACCGACTGTCTCGATCGGCAGGGAAGCAAACTGCAGATGCGAGCCTTGCGCGCCGTGGCCGATGACTTCAGTTACGACTACGACGCTGAAAAGCGGAACCTGCGGTTAAAATTAACCTTACCGGCGGGTAGCTACGTGACGACTCTGCTCGAACATTTTATTGCTCTAAAAGACGCCAGCTAAGCATTTTTTTGATAAACGCAAAACCATCCTTCAGCGGGACGGGTTTTGTAGTAGCTATCCAGTTTCAAACTTAGGCAAGTTGCCATACCCTGTTCGACCAGCATATCGAATTTTGATTCGAATCCCATCGATTCCCAGAGATCCTCATGCACCGTACAGGCCAGGATGCCTCCGGGTTTCAGAATTCGAAAAATTTCATCCAACGGTTCCGGACCTACATGGCCATGGGTAAAAGTCCCCGAGGAAATGACGGCGTCGTAACTTCCACTATCACGATCCAGCGACTGGTTGACATCACCTACCAGCAGTTCCCGATAAATTCCGCGTTCAGCGGCGACCCGGACCATTTCGGGAGAGAGGTCGATGCCATCCAGGTTGGTATAGCCTTTTGCGGCCAGAAACACGCAGGTTAAACCGGTTCCACAGCCGACATCAAAAACGGTCGATTTAGCATCGGGTAGGTGCTCACCGAGTTGTTGTGCGATCTTTGTCGGTGACGTATAGCCGAGTTGATCAAGCATCTGGTGGTCGTAATCTGCGGCCCATTTGCGGTAAAAGTCGACCATGCTGGCTTCGTCTTCGAGGTGGTAGGCCGCGTCGACGAATTCACTGGGTCCTTTGGGAGTATTGATGGAAGCTCTCCGTTAGAGGCTGGCCAGTATGGTTTCGGCATCACTGACTTCGAATGCTCGCGGCGCCTCGACGTTGAGCAACTCGACTACACCATCGTTGACTACCATTGCATAGCGCTGTGAGCGCATGCCCATACCGGCGGCATCGAGATCGACTTCCAGTCCAATTGCCCTGGTGAAATGGGCGCTACCGTCAGCGATCATCATGACCCTGTCATCGACATTGTGTTGTTTACCCCAGGATTCCATGACGAAGGCATCGTTCAC
>CAWCBX010000115.1:0-13330 GCA_963793595.1 uncultured Gammaproteobacteria bacterium
CAGATCCCGATAAGCGACTTCAAGCTGTTGCCTGTCCGCGATGCCGAGTTTGACCCCATTTAGGTCAGACTTGTGGGCAATACCTGTCACCGCAGTTTTGAGTACCAGCGGATAACCACAGTTCTCGGCTGCTGCACAGACCTGGTCGAGGTTTTGCGCGATATGGAAAGCCACCGTCGGCATACCAAAATCCGCCATCAGGCTCAGCGAGGTGATTTCATCGCAGCTTTCGACTGCAGCCAGGCGACCTGACCAGTGGATGATCGCGGCCTGGTCGAAGTCAGTCTTTGCCGGCGCTGCAACCGCCTCTCCCCGAGGTTGATAATTCATCAGGTTGAGTATTGCACGCAACGCGACATCGATACCATTGATGACCGGGATGCCCTGTGCGGTCAGCTCGGCAGCGGTCTGCTCGATAGTGGTGAAGCTGCAACTGTTAATCAGCACGAGTGGCTTATCACTGTAGGCCGACAGTTCTTTAGCGACCTCGAACAATTCGGGATAGTGCGAAAAACCATCGCGGAATTCGAATTCAAAACTCATCAACGCGGTATCCGCATCATCGAGCAGGGCTTTACCGCACTCGAGATAAGTCTGGTAAGTATTATTGCCGAGCGCCCCCATGCCATCCATCGGGTTCACCGCTTCGAGCCCGGCCTCGAGGTGTTCGCGCAATACACGCGTGGTATGCGTCGCAATCCGGGCAAAACTGACGCCGTGATCTTCGGCCAGGTCGATCATCTGTTCGCGCATGCCACCCGAATCGAGCATGCTGGCGAGGCCACCGTCACCGACCCGAAAACCGGCGGCGAACAGCATTGCGGTGACAATCATTTCATCGGCATCGCGGCACAGGGTCGCGCCATGGCGTTCGCAAACCGCGACGAAGGACTCGTAATCGCCGACGATTGCGCCGGAATGGCTGGTTGCCAACCGGGCCGATTTTTCAGTACGGCCGAGACGCGTGATCACCACGGGTATCGACTTGCTACGCGCCCTGTCCAGTGCCGCGAGGAAGGCCGGCACATCACGCACAGCCTCGAGCAAAATGGCAATCACCCGGGTGGAGTCCTGTTCGACCAGGTAATCCATGTAATCGCCGACGCTCGCATTGATCTCCTGCCCACTTGCAATGACATGGTTGAAACAGAAGCGCGCGTCATTGTTGGCCAGGTAGGTCATACCTGAACCCGAGTGCAGAATCAGGCCGATATGCCCCGCGGGTCGATGCGCGGGAGGGCTGTCGAAGCTGACCAGCACCTTCCGGTCATAGTTGTAAAATCCCATCGAGTTGCCACCGCAAACCGGAATTGCCGCCTGTCGAGCTTTCTGGCGCAGGCGTTCGGGCAGTTTCGGCTCGGCATCATCTGCCAGGTAATTCGCGGCATAGATAAGGACACCACCGACTTTCAATGCCATCGCCTGATCGAAACTCTGCTCCAGTGCGAGACCGCTGATGGCGTAAACCACCAGGTCGGGAACCACCGGCAAATCGTTCAGTGAGGCATAACAGGTTTGCCCATGCAGGCTCTGGTATTTTGGATTGACCGAGTATATGTTTCCCGCGTAACCACTAGCGGACAATTGCCGATGGGTGGTTGCTGCCAGACTGCCAGCACGGGCAGAAGCGCCGACGATGGCAATCGTTTGCGGATTCAGTAAGCGATCTAACCAGTGCGCCATATGCTGAAGGTAATGAGTGAATGCGGCGCGATTTTGACATATATTGCCACCATTCACACATAATTTTCAGGTGTTGTCATGAGCGATGAAGTACGGGTAGAAACTTACGATCAAATCGTCGAAATCACCATCGACCGTCCGCCGGCCAACGCAATCAATCCGGGGGTTTCGAACGCAATTTACGCCGCCCTGTCGATGCTGCAACAGGATGACAATCTGCGCGTCGGTATCATTACCGGCAGTGGTGAACGTATCTTCAGCGCCGGCTGGGACCTGAAGGAAATCGCCGCCATCGACAACAACGAGGAGGCCGTCAATAGCGCCTATACCTGTCCCGGCGGATTTGCCGGGATCAGTGAGTTCTGGGGCTTGAAGAAGCCGGTTATATCCGCCATTAACGGCATGGCCGTCGGTGGTGGCTTCGAAATCGCACTGGCGAGCGATATGATTGTCGCGGCCGATCACGCCGAGTTTTTCCTGCCGGAAATGCAGCGCGGCTTCCTGCCCGACGTCGGTGCGATCCAGATTCTACCTCGCCGCGTGCCTTACAACGTGGCGATGGACCTGCTCTACACCGGGCGGCGCATGAGTGCCGCAGAAGCCCTGCAATGGGGCCTGGTGTGTCGTGTTTGCCCATACGCCGAACTGATGGATACGGTGCGCGAACTCGCCTGCCAGGTGGCAGGTGGTGCGCCGCTGGCGCTGCAGGCGTTGAAGGAAGTCGTACCGGCAATTTACAACCTGCCGATGCCGCAGGCTTTTGCTGCGACCAAGCCGGGTAACGAGGATTTGCCTATCTATCAGAAAATGCTGATGTCAGAGGATTTCATGGAAGGCCCGCGGGCCTTCGCGGAAAAACGCGACCCGGTATGGCAGGGGAAATAAACCCGTTCCAGGGACTTCATCGAGCGGTGCAGCTCTGCTTACAGCGGCAAATTACTGAGGCCATACCTCAACGGCACTTACTTAAACCGCTCATACCCGAGAACACCTCCACTGATGTCATTCCCGCGCAAGCGGGAATCTCAAAAATATTTCTTTATAGCTGCAAAAGATCCCCACTTGCGCGGGAATGACTTAAGTCTTGTTAAGTAAGTGCTTGCAGGGTCAGGCGCCAGGCAATACCTTTTGCCTGAGCCGGGAATGAATCGATATGCAGTACAACATGATGAACAACGCAATCAGGTTTTCCTTCGTTTCGCCGGTATTGATAGCATCGGTCTCGAACACCGTCAGTATCGGCCTGATCAGGACCACCAGCAGACCGACGGTAATGCAGTCCAGGGTCGGCCATTGCCAGTAGAAACGACTGGATTCGTCCAGCTTGATATCGCGAAAGTGACGATACAACGGCAGTAATACACCACCGATCAGGATGCCCAGCGATAGCAAGGCTCGCGGCACCTGGTCAAACAGTGAATGTACATTGTGTAAATTGGTTTCGTCCTGATCGTTTAATTCTTTCCAGGTCTCGGCTGTGCCCCAACCGAACATATGCTGACCATAGGATATCTCTTCAAGGGCGAAGTAAGCGGCACCCAAAATCAATATAAACAGCCAGGCCTTGAGGAAACCGGGTAATGCAGCCGGTTAAGCCGCGACAATGATGCAACACAGTATCCGATCGCAACCACGAGAAATAGCACGGTCGTATTTTCAATGATGCCGGACTCTCGCTTGAACACACTGTAATCACCGGTAATTGCATACCAGGCCAGTGGTAGCAGGATGACGGACAACGGCAGGCAGTGATACAAAATCAGCTTCCTGATATTCATTACGCGATCTCGAATAAACCGGCTGCGCCCATACCGCCGCCAACGCACATCGAAACCACGACATATTTCGCACCGCGACGTTTGCCCTCGAGCAAAATATGTCCGCTCAGTCGGGCGCCGGTCATGCCATAGGGATGTCCGATCGATATCGAACCGCCGTTGACGTTGAGTTTTTCATTATCGATACCCAGGTAGTCGCGGCAATAAATGGTCTGGCAGGCGAAAGCTTCATTGATTTCCCACAGGTCGATATCATCGATGCCGAGCCCGTTTTTCTGCAGCAATTTCGGGATCGCGTAGATCGGACCGATACCCATTTCCTCGGGTGCGTTACCGGCCACCGCCATGCCGCGGTAAATCCCCAACGCTTGCAAACCGCGTTTTTCGGCAAGCGAGGATTCCATCAGCACGCAGGCCGAAGCACCATCGGACAACTGACTCGCGTTGCCCGCGGTAACCGACCCGCCTTCGATAACGGGATTCAGTCCGGCAAGGCCTTCGAGAGTGGTTTGCGGTCGATTACCCTCGTCCTTCGACAAGGTCGTATCGCTATAACTGATTTCACCGCTTTCCTTGTCCTTGATGGCCCGGGTTGTCGCCAGCGCAACGATTTCGTCGTCGAAGGCGCCTGCCTGCTGGCCTGCGGCGGTGCGCATCTGCGATTGCAGCGCATACTCGTCCTGGGCTTCACGCGTAATATTAAATTTCCTGACCACATGCTCGGCGGTGAGCAGCATCGGCATGTAGGCATGTTCCGCATGGGTGACCACATTGGGGTCGGCAGCGTCGATAACCCACGGAAAGTACTGGTTCTGTACCGCGGAAATATTATCCTGCCCACCTGCCACGACGACATCCATGCCATCAACAATAATCTGCTTGGCCGCCGTCGCAATCGCCATCAATCCCGACGAGCACTGGCGGTCGATGGTTTGCCCCGATACCGTCACCGGCAAGCCGGCGGCCAGCGCTGACAGGCGCGCAACATTCATCCCGGCAGTCCCGGCAGTCAGCACCGCGCCAATGATGACATCGTCGATTTCTTCCCCGCTAACCCCGGCGCGTTCCACCGCGTGACGAATCGCGTGCGCCGTCATGGTTGGAGATTTAATGTTGTTGAGGCTGCCTTTGAACGCAACCCCGATCGGGGTGCGTGCGGTCGATACGATTACTGCGTCTTTCATTGCGTGTTATGCCGTTAGTGAAATTTCGCGGCATTATAACTCAGCAAAAGAAAAGGGGGACGCATCAATCTTTCATATTTTTATTATTACCCAGAAAATTGATACGTCCCCGTTTTCTATCCCTCTACTCCCCCTCCTATGTACCTATTATTCCAAAGCCCTGGACAGATCATCGATGACAGTCTGGAACTGATCATCGATCTTCAATCCATCATCGTAAATCGATTCGATTTGCGCGACGGCCGATGCAATGGCTTTCATTAATGCTGTTTCCTGCTGTTTTGTCAAATTGAGTTTTGTAATCAATTTTTCGATGTCGACCCCCATCGCCGAAATAATTTCACCCGCTCGGGTCTTTTGCTGCTGGTGGAGAGCATCGATATTGCCCAGGTTATCACAGGTCTCCTGCAGCACCCGGGCCAGCACCTGGCCACGCTGTTCGAGCAATGCCGCGCTTTGCATGGTATGGATTCGAGACTCGAGCGCCTCGATCAAAATTGCCAGGTACCCACGCACCCGCTCTATTTTGTCCTGCCCGGAAGGCAGGTTGCGCACCAGAATCGTTGCGTGATCGGAGCTGATTGCGAGGCGGGTGCCAAATCTTACTACGCGATCCTGAACGCGCAGGCTGGCGAGAATCTGGCTTTCCATCGGCCGTTCGATATCGTCGCTAAACCAGACCCGATTTTCGGGTTCATCCAGAATCAACAGGCTGCTATCGAGTTCAAACTCACGCAGGCAATCGAACACGTTGCTGGCCAGGTCGTCGAGGGTGCTGACCGTCCGGCATCGATGCAGAAATTCGATCACCATACCAAGCTCGTCGGAATCGCTCATATTATTCATCAAGGCTGCGACAGCCTTTTCAGAAATCTTCTTGAGCTCCTGTTTTCGGCGCTGACTGGCGAGCACGATCTGCACCTTCTTTTGCAGAATTTCCTCGCTGAAAGGCTTGGTTATGTAATCGTCACCGCCAGCCTCGTAACCCGCCATCAGTTCCGCCTGCGAGGCGAGCGCGGAAACAAATATGATCGGGATTTCCGCGGTTTCCGCATCAGCCTTGAGACGTGCACAGGTCTCCAGGCCATCCATCTCGGGCATGTTTACATCGAGCAGAATCAAATCCGGTTTTTGTATATCGACCTGTTGCAGGCAACTCTCGCCCGAATTCACGATGCTCAACTCGTAATTGTCCTGCAGCAACTCTTCCATAATGGCCAGGTTAACCGGTTCGTCATCTACACAGAGTATCAATGCCTTATTATTCATTAGTTTTGTTTTGCAACCACCCGGACTCCCGACATTTATAGTTGAAACAGCGCTCAAAGAGTAGACAAAAATTCCAAATTTCCGATTGTCTTTTCCTATCAGGCGTCACGCGTCGTAGACCCTGCAGTTATCATTTTGTTATCTCTGCTTTCACCCATCCGGAAATTATTGATGAACATCAGTCTACAATCCAGTAAATTCATACCCTTAACACCATTGCCGAAGCGTGCTGAAAATCACGGAACAATTAAACAATTTCGACTAGACTTGGTCGATATACTTATGTTTTTAGCCGAGAATAACATGCTGGATACGACGGATAATTCGATCGCGGATTGTCAGGCCGATATTTTAAAGGCCCTCGGCGCGATTGAAACCATCATCCTGGGGAAGCCGAACCAGATTCGACTTGCCGCCTGTTGCCTGATAGCACGCGGGCATTGCCTGATTGAAGATTTGCCCGGTGTCGGTAAAACTACCCTGTCACAATCTATCGCAAGGGTGTTCGGTCTGCATTTCCAGCGCATCCAGTTTACCAGCGATTTACTGCCTGCCGATATTCTCGGGGTATCGATCTTCGACGCTGAAAAACAGGTTTTCAAGTTTCATCCGGGGCCGGTGTTTGCGCATTTTATCCTGGCCGATGAAATTAACCGGGCTACCCCGAAAACCCAGAGTGCGCTGCTCGAGGCAATGGAAGAAAGACAGATCACGGTCGAGGGTTCGACCTATCCGTTGGATGAGCCCTTCTTTGTCGTCGGTACCCAGAACCCGCTCGACCAATCCGGAACCTTTCCATTACCAGAATCCGAGCTTGATCGTTTCATGATGAGAATTACGCTTGGCTATCCGGACCAGGAAGCTGAACTCGCCTTGTTGGCGGGTGGCAATCCGCGGGCGCGCCTGTACGAAATAAAACCGGTAGTCAGTATCGAGCGCTTTATCGAGATTCAGCGCGTGGTCGACAAAATTCATTGTTCGGAACCATTACTGTATTATGTACAACACCTGATCCAGGCAACGCGTAATCCGGGTCTATTTGTCTATGGCATTTCACCGCGCGCAGGACTGGCCATCATACAGGCCAGCAAGGCCTGGGCGCTGATGGATGGCCGCAGTCATGCGGAACCGGGCGACGTGCAAGCGGTGTTCGCCGCGATCGCCGATCATCGCCTGACGGCGTCCGAGCAACACAGTCGGCCGACACTGGACCTGATCAATGATCTGCTCGAACAGATCCCCATCCCCTAGACAGCGATAATGTTGTCGGCGGCACTACCGCGACCCGTCCGTCGCTACTTCGATACCTGGTTCGACACACACAATCCTCCGAGCCGGGATGCCATTGTGCTGCATAATCGGCGCCTTTATATTCTGCCAACCCGGTTCGGCTACCTGTTCGCAATAATGCTGCTGTTACTGTTTTTCGCGGCGATTAACTATCAAAACAGTATGGCCTTCATACTCACCTTCATGTTGACCTCACTGGGAATCATCAGCCTCTGGCATACGCATAAAAATCTGCTCGGTGTCACCATAAACCTGCAAATTCCCCGCCCTGTCTTCAGCGGTGAATCCTGTGAACTGAAATTTGAAGTCAGCCACCTCAATAATTCACGCCGTTTCGCGATCGGTATCCAGTATGCCGACGAAGCACCCGTTTATCTGCGACTCGAGCCTGCGGGCAGCACCGTGGCGAAACTCAAAATTCCGACCGCGCGTCGCGGGCAGTTCAAACCGGCGGGTATTACTGTGTTCACGCGCTATCCGACGGGCCTGTTTCATGCGTGGGGATGGCTCAAGTTCGACTTGCCGATACTCATTTACCCCCGTCCAGCCGCACGCGTAAAATTGCAACAATCGATGGTCGAACAATACGATGGCCAGGTTTCAACCAGCACCATCGAGGGCGATGATTTTGCCGGTTTACGCGAACATCGCGAAGGCGAATCGCTGCGGCATATCTCATGGAAAGCCTATGCCCAGGGCAGGGGCCTGTTGACCAAGACGTTTCAGGGACAGGCGAGACCCACGTTCTGGATCGACTGGCAACTGCTTGGCGAAGGCACGCTCGAAGACAAGCTGAGCTTCATGACGGCGTTGGTTCTGGCCGCGGATAATCAGGAACAGAAATACGGGCTACGCCTGCCTGGTACAACCATCGAGCAGGCCTTTGGCAACGCCCATAAACATGCCTGTTTACAGGCACTTGCCACATTCAGTCAAGCCGATTTAAATCAGGAACTCCAGCTTGAACGCGGTTAACCAGAATCTCCCGATACGCTCAATTTCACGGGAGATACCCACACGATTAAGTGTTTTTGCGGTCTGCTTCTGCTTCCTGTTTTCGATTGCCCCTCATTTTCGTAACCTGCCTTTGTGGGTCAGCCTGCTGGTTTTAGTAGCCCTTGGATGGCGCTGCCTGGAAAATATTGGCAAGCTCGGCTCATTTCCAAAATGGCTGTTAGTAATATTGGTACTGATCGGTGGTATCGGCGTATTCGCCGAGTACTGGACCATCGTCGGTCGCGACGCAGGTCTTGCCCTGTTAACTGTTATGACTGCCCTCAAATTTCTCGAGAGCCGGCGTCACCGCGATATGCTAATCCTGGTTTTTCTATGCTACTTTTTGATCGCAACCCATTTCCTGTTCTCCCAGAGCATCATCATCGCGAGCCTGATGTTCGCTACCCTGATTGTCATTACCGCGACCCTGATAACACTAAACCAGCGTGAAGAAACTCTTTTATTCAAGGAGTTGCTGCATACCAGTACACGCCTGGTGTTGCTGTCGATTCCGCTAATGTTAATTCTGTTCGTCCTGGTGCCGCGTGTACCCGGCCCGCTGTGGGGTTTAACCAGTGAACAGCGCGGTGGCATTACCGGCCTGAGCGATCACATGTCCCCGGGGAAGATCAGCAACCTGATCCGCAGTAATGAGGTCGCCTTCAGGGTCGATTTCAAAAGCGGGATCCCTCCTCAAAGCAAGCTTTACTGGCGCGGGCCGGTGATGGCCAGTTACAACGGCTACCGCTGGTCGCAGGCGCCCAGGAAAGAACTCCGCCGATTTACCCTGACTACCTCGGGTTCGGCGATTAAATATACCGTAACCCTCGAGCCGAATGGCGAACTATGGTTGCTCGCGTTAGACATGCCGTCGAGACTGGTTCGGAATAGTGTCATGACCGAGGATTATCAGTTGATCAGCAAGAAACAAATCAACGATTTGTTGCGCTACGAGATGGAATCACGGCTTGACTACCAGTTTGGTTTAGATGAATCCCGTGACTATCTGGCGATGGCACTCGAATACCCTGACAATCTGAACCCAAAAGCGGTTGAACTGGGTAAGTCCCTGGCTACACGGTTTGAACGCAGCGAAGATATCGTCAAAGAAGTACTGAGTATGTTTCGCGAAGAAGAATTTTTTTATACTCTGAAACCCCCCGTTCTCGGCAAAAACGTGGTTGACGAATTTCTTTTCGGCAGCCGCCGTGGTTTTTGCGAACATTATGCCAGCGGTTTTGCATTACTGATGCGCGCTGCCGGAATCCCCGCCCGCATCGTTACCGGTTACCAGGGTGGCGAGTACAATATAGTCGGCAACTACCTGATCGTACGCCAGTCCGATGCACATGCCTGGACCGAAGTATGGATCGAAAATCAGGGCTGGGTGCGCGTAGACCCGACTGCCGCAGTTTCACCGGACCGAATTGAACAGGGCATAGACGAGGCGCTGTCTGACGAGATTTCAGGTTTTCGCATCCGCAATCGAAATCCAATCTTCGGCAACTTGCTCTATAGCTGGGATTCCCTGCAACACGGCTGGAACGACTGGGTACTGAATTACGATCAGCGCAAGCAGATGAATTTTCTCAGCCAGCTCGAACTCGGCATCGAAAACTGGTCGGATATGGTGTTCGCAATGGTTTTTTTACTGTTAGCCGTAACCGCCCTGTTCTGGTTAGTCGCCTGGTATCGCGAACGTCCGCCAAGGCCAGCGGCCTACGAAGTCCTGTTTAACCGGTTGTTGAAAAAACTGTCAAAGCGCGGATACCGGAAAGGTCCGTCCGAAGATACGCGGACATTCCTGCTGCGCATAACGCAGCGCGATTTTCCACAACGCGAGCTGTTGACGAACATCGTCGAACTATACAACCGTATCAAGTATGGCCACCAGGGTAGTTCTGCGTCGGCGCTTAGTAACATGCGCGCGATGATCAAATCGATCCGGACTTGACGCCACCTGGTTTCCAGTTCGTTCAAACGGTTTCAAGCTCGGAAGTCTTGAAGTACTGATTCTTGATGTCGCTGATTTCATCGCGCACTCGCGCCGCCTCCTCGAACTCCAGGTCGCGCGCATGTTCGTACATGCGGGTTTCCAGCTGCTTGAGTTTGGCATTCAACTGCCTGGCACTGAGCTGGGCATAGGCCTGCGTGGATTCGGCAACGCGATCCAGGCGGACCCTGCCACGCCCTGTTTTAGCGGATTCACCGAGATCCATGACGTCGGTAACGCGCTTGACGATGCCGCGCGGGGTAATATTATGCTCCTTGTTATAGAGCAGCTGCTTGTCGCGCCGCCGATCGGTTTCGGCGATCGCGCGTTCCATCGACCCGGTGATCCGGTCCGCGTAAAGAATCGATTTGCCGTTGATGTTTCGCGCGGCACGGCCAATGGTCTGTATCAAGGCCCGATCCGAGCGCAGAAAACCTTCCTTGTCGGCATCCAGAATCGCGACCAGCGATACTTCCGGCATATCCAGCCCTTCACGCAGCAGGTTGATGCCTACCAGCACATCAAACTCACCCAGGCGTAGATCACGGATAATTTCCATGCGCTCAACCGTATCGATATCCGAATGCAGGTAGCGCACGCGCACGCCATGCTCAGCGAGGTAATCGGTCAGGTCCTCGGCCATGCGCTTGGTCAGGGTGGTGATCAGCACGCGTTCCTGCAGCGCCACGCGTTTATTGATTTCGGAGAGCACATCGTCAACCTGGGTGGTCGCCGGACGCACCTCGATGACCGGGTCGACCAGTCCGGTCGGGCGCACCACCTGTTCGACCACGGCGCCGCTGAATTTCTTTTCGTAGTCTCCCGGGGTTGCCGAGACAAAAATCGTCTGGGGCGATACCCGTTCGAACTCATCGAAACGCAGCGGCCGGTTGTCGAGCGCCGACGGCAGCCGAAAGCCGTACTCGACCAGGGTTTCCTTGCGTGACCGATCACCCTTGTACATACCCCCTATCTGCGGTACCGAGACATGACTTTCGTCGATAAACAGCAAGCAATCTGCAGGCAGATAATCAAACAGTGTCGGCGGGGGCTCGCCCTCCTTGCGCCCGGACAGAAAGCGCGAATAATTTTCGATGCCGCTGCAATATCCCAGTTCGCGCATCATTTCGACATCGTAGTTGACGCGCTGCTCGAGACGCTGCGCCTCGACCAGCTTGTCGTTTTGCTTGAGTACGGCGAGGCGATCGACCAGCTCCTCTTTTATTTCGGCAATCGATGCGAGGACAACTTCACGCGGGGTCGCGTAATGGGTTTTCGGATAAATCGTAATCCGCCTGACGTTTTTACTGACCTCCCCGGTCAGCGGGTCGAACAGGCTGAGTTTTTCGACCTCGCTATCGAACAGTTCGATACGCACCGCCTGGCGCTCCGAATCGGCCGGGTGCACATCGATAACCTCGCCACGCACCCGATAGGTACCACGCTTGAGTTCTAAGTCATTGCGCTTGTACTGCAGTTCGGCGAGCCGGCGCAGAATACTGCGTTGATCGATTTCATCGCCGACTACCAGGTGGAGCAACATTTTCAGATATGAGTCCGGGTCGCCAAGCCCGTAGATTGCCGACACCGAGGCCACGATGATGGTATCGCGTCGCTCCATCAACGACTTGGTCGCCGACAGCCGCATCTGTTCGATATGCTCGTTGATCGACGCATCCTTTTCGATGAAGGTGTCGGATGCCGCAACGTAGGCTTCGGGCTGGTAGTAGTCATAGTAAGAAACGAAATACTCCACCGAGTTATGCGGGAAAAACTCCTTCATTTCACCGTATAGCTGGGCCGCCAGGGTCTTGTTATGCGCCATGATGATCGCCGGCCGTTCGAGGCGCTGAATAATGTTGGCCGCGGTAAAGGTCTTGCCCGACCCGGTAACCCCGAGCAGGGTCTGATGCATCAAGCCATCTTCGATGCCCTGCACTAGTGCATCGATCGCCTCGGGTTGGTCTCCGGCGGGTTCAAATCGGGTTTCGAGCTGGAAATTCTTAGCCATTGAATTAATTTAGTTAATGATAGAAAGTCTGTGCTTTACAGGCAGCGACGGCTTCGTATACTTCGCCTGTTCCTTTGTTCAATCAACCAGACGGGTTAGCCGTGTTTAACGATTTGTCAAAGCGCGTGTGCGCGATAAAACCATCCCCCACTTTAGCAGTTTCAAATTTAGCTAGCCAGCTTCGCGCCCAGGGGCGTGACGTTATCGGACTTGGGGCCGGCGAACCCGATTTCAACACCCCTGTGCACATCAGGGATGCGGCGATTGAAGCGATTAACAATGGCGACACGCACTATACAGCAGTTGATGGCACCCCCGCGCTGAAACAGGCGATCATCGCCAAGTTCGAACGCGACAACGATCTCAGCTACCAGGCTGACCAGATCCTGGTTTCCTGCGGTGGCAAGCAAAGTTTCTTTAACCTTTGCCAGGCCCTGCTCGATGTCGGCGATGAAGTCATCATCCCGGCGCCCTACTGGGTGTCTTACCCGGACATCGTAATCCTGGCCGATGCGACCCCGGTATGCTGCCACCGAGGCGGCCAGCGATCGCATCGAAGCGTTCGATCTGGCCTACTGCGGTGATTCCGACGACGAGACGTCCAGTCCCGACCCCGGTTTGGACGGCGACGACCTGGCGTCGCTGTTCGACAACCCTGAGTTCCAGCAGCTCATGACCGATGCCGGTATCACGCTCACCGACGAGCAGGCTGCATGCCTGGCAGAGAACCTCGACGATGATCTGCTGGCTTCTCTGGCGGGACTCCTCGGCGAGGACCTGGCCGACATCGATCCACAAAGTGTCACGGTGTTCCTCTACATCCTCGTGACGTGCGAAATACCACTCACGGCTCTCGCAACGTGCTTGAGCACCTGCGGCCGGATCGACGCTGTCCCGGTGGCAGTTGTGGAACGCGTCGGGAAGGCGCTGATCCGCGGCACCGATCCATCAACGCAACGATGCGATGTGGTGCATGATGTACCGAGCGGAGAGTGACCAGCTTGCAGTCAATGCTCGCTGCTACGAACTACTCACACGCGCGCCGCACCCAGCCAAGGAGGTCCACTGATGAACAAAGACAGGTCACCCTATCCAGCGTGGATCTACCGCCAGTCAGGGGTCGTTC
>CAWCBX010000116.1:0-4961 GCA_963793595.1 uncultured Gammaproteobacteria bacterium
TGCCCAGTACCTCGAAGCCAATATGAAATCACTCGCGTTGGCCGGAACCCTGATGCTGATTGGTGTCATGGGTGGCATCAAGGCCGAGCTCAACCTCGCCACCATGATGGTCAAACGCCAGCGCATTATCGGTTCGGTATTGCGTTCACGTCCGATTATGGAGAAAGCAGCCATCATCGATCAGTTTGAAACCACCGTGATGCCGTTATTTGCAGCTGGCAAAATTGAACCCTTGATCAGTGCCCGTTTCCCTTTGCAGGAGGCCGCCGCGGCGCATCAGATGATGGAACAGGGCGGACATTTCGGCAAAATCGTGCTAGCGGTAGAGGACTAGCAGTCTCCCGCGTCATTTCTTGTGTCATCCCCGTAATATTTTAAGTCATCCCCGCGCAAGCGGGGATCTTCTCTCGATTTCCACGATCTCAAGCATCTCACGGGGAAACCGGCGACAGTGGGTGGCTACCTCGGGGGTAATTCCGCAAAAGACGCTCCCAAACGGCAAAAAACGCCGTTTGGCACATCCCTGTGACCGCTTGAAGCTCGGCGTCCTGCCTCGCTACACTTTTGCGGAATTACCCCCGAGGTAGCCTTGACACGCCACCATTGCAAGATCCCCGCTTGCGCGGGGATGACCTGAGAAATCACGGGGATGACTTTAAATGGTTTGCGGAGATAACCCGATAACTAGGCCGCTTCGAGCTTGATCGCGCAGAATTTGAATTCCGGAATCTTGCCGAAAGGATCGAGTGCCTCGTTAGTAAGCAGGTTGGCTGCAGCTTCGTGATAACAGAACGGAATGAACACTTCGCCTTTCTTTAACGCCGAATCGGTGCGCGCGTAAGCGCGTAGTTCACCGCGCCGGGACCTGGCAACGATTTCGCTACCGGCAGTAACCCCGATGGCATCCAGGTCCTGCTGATTGACATATACCACCGGCACCGGTTCGATCGCGTCGAGCACTTGCGCCCGGCGGGTCATGGAGCCGGTGTGCCAGTGTTCCAGCTGACGCCCGGTAATCAATATCATCGGGTATTCATCATCGGGTTGCTCATCCGCAGGAATCGATTTGGCCGCTACCAGTTTGGCCTTGCCATTTGCCGTTGGAAAATTCTCGACGAAGACCACGCTCTGGCCAGGATCGTTTTCATCCGCACAGGGATAGGTCACGGAGGAAGATTCATTCAATCGATCCCAGGTAATACCGTTAATACTCGGCATGGCGCCACGCATTTCGTCGTAAACCTCGGCAACATGACTGTAATTCCAGTCGAGCCCCAGCCCCACGCCGATGTCACGGATAATCCACAGATCCTGGCGCGCTTCGCCGGGCAACGGCACCGCGGCCTTGCCCAGTTGCACGCGCCGATCGGTATTCGATACGGTACCGTCTTTCTCAGCCCAGCCCGAAGCTGGCAGCACGACATCCGCAAATGCCGTGGTTTCGGTGAGGAACATGTCCTGTACCACGAGGTGATCGAGCGCCGCCAGTGCCGCCCGCGCATGGTTCAGGTTCGGGTCCGACATGGCCGGATTTTCACCCATGATATACATTCCCTTGATGTTGCCATCGAGGATGTTATGCATGATTTCTACCACGGTGAGTCCCGCCTTTTTGTCGAGCTCCGTACCCCAGTACTCGCTAAAGAAAGCATTAGCCTCCGGGTTATCGACGCGGCGGTAATCCGGAAACATCATCGGTATCAGGCCAGCGTCAGACGCACCCTGTACATTGTTCTGCCCACGTAGCGGGTGCAAACCCGTGCCGGGACGACCGACCTGGCCGGTAATCATCGACAACGCGATCAGGCAGCGCGAATTATCGGTGCCGTGAATATGCTGTGAGATACCCATGCCCCAGAAAATCATCGACCCTTTAGAGGTGGCGAATAATCTCGCTACTTCGCGCACCGTGTCGGCATCGATACCCGTGACCGGCGCCATTTTCTCGGGGCTGAAAGCAGCTACATTCGCCTTCAATTCTTCAAAGTCGGTGGTACGCTCGGCGATGAACTGGTCATCGGTCAGACCTTCATCGATGATCACGTGCAGTATTGAATTCAACAACGATACGTCGGTCGAGGCGTTGAATTGCAGAAAGTGCGTCGCATGGCGCGCGATATCAGTCTTGCGTGGATCGAGCAGAATGAGTTTCTTGCCGTCCCTGATCGCGTTCTTCATAAAGGTTGCCGCAACCGGATGGTTGCTGGTCGGGTTGGAGCCGATCACCAGGAAAACCTCGGCGTGCTGCACATCTTCGACCTGGTTTGAAACTGCTCCGGAACCGATCCCCTCCAGCAGCGCCGCGACGCTGGAAGCGTGGCACAGGCGGGTACAGTGATCGACGTTGTTGGTGCCAAAACCGACGCGCACCAGTTTCTGGAACAGATAGGCTTCCTCGTTGCTGCCCTTGGCCGAACCAAAGCCAGCCAGTCCAGCACCGCCGAGTTCATTCTTGACCCGTTTCAGCCCACCACAGACGAGTTCCATCGCCTCTTCCCAGCTGGCTTCACGGAACATCTTCGACGGATCGCTCGGATCGAAGTGCTCATTTAATCCCTTGGGGATGCCCTGTTTACGAATCAAAGGCTTCAGCAAACGTTGTGGGTGATTAACATAATCAAAACCGTAACGTCCCTTGACACACAGGCGGCTGAAGTTGGCAGGACCGTCACGGCCCTCGACCCGCAGAATCCGGTCATCCTTGACATGATAGGTCAGCAGGCAGCCGACACCGCAATACGGACAAACCGAATCGACTTTACGATCGGCTTCCACCTGGTGCGCACCGGTTGCATTACTGAGCGCCCCGGTCGGACAGGCGGCGACACATTCGCCACAGGCCACACAGGAGGACTCGCCCATCGGGTCGCCGATATCGAACACGATTTCGGCATAATGTCCGCGTTTCGCGAGGCCGATAACATCGTTGACCTGGGTCTCGCGGCAGGCACGCAGGCAACGCGTACACTGAATGCAGGCATCCATGTTGACGGCAATCGCCGGATGCGAAAGATCCGCTGCCGGCTGGTGACGGGGTTTGAAGCGCGGATTGCTGACTTCGAGCTTGTCGGCCCAGTAATTGAGTTCGTTGTCGAGGGTATAGGCCTGCTCGGGCATGTCGGACAGTAGTAATTCCAGTACCAGCTTTTGCGACTTTTGTGCGCGTTCATTATCCGAATTGACCACCATACCCGGGGTCGGATTACGACAGCAGCTAGGGGCAAGTACGCGTTCGCCGTCGACTTCGACCACGCAGGCGCGGCAGTTACCATCGGCACGCAACCCGTCGGTGTAACACAGGTGCGGGATCTCGGTACCGGTGCGTTGAGCTGCCTGCAGGATGGTTTCGCCCGGCAAGGCCTCGACAGCGCTACCGTTCAGCGTGAACTCGATGGTCTCGAAGATAGAATCGGGATTTGCTGCCATTACTGTTTCTCCTCGATACCCAATTCGTGCGGAAAGTACTTGATTACGCACTGAATAGGATTCGGCGCCGCCTGGCCGAGCCCGCAGATCGATGCGTCCGCCATGACCGCGCACAAATCGTTCAATTGCTCGATATCCCAGCTTTCCTGTTCCATCAGGGAAACCGCCTTCTCCGTACCGACTCGGCACGGGGTGCACTGCCCGCAGGATTCGTGCGCAAAAAACTTCATCGTGTTGAGTGCCGCATGCCGCGCGCTATCCTGATCGGACAACACGATGATCGCCGCCGAGCCGATGAAACAGCCGTATTCCTGCAAGGTATCGAAATCGAGCGGAATATCGCCGAGCGAAGCCGGCAGAATACCGCCCGAAGCACCGCCCGGAAAATACCCGTAGAACCGACACCCCTCCTGCATGCCGCCACAGTATTCGTCGATCAATTCCCTGATCGTAATCCCGGCGGGTGCGAGATACACACCCGGATTGGCGACCCGTCCGGAAACGGAAAAGCTGCGCAGCCCCTTGCGACCGTTGCGACCCTGTGAATCGAACCACTCCGGGCCCTTCTCGACAACATCGCGCACCCAGTAAAGCGATTCACAATTATGCTCCAGCGTCGGCAGGCCGAACAATCCGACCTGTGCGACGTAAGGCGGGCGTAATCGAGGCATGCCGCGCTTACCCTCGATCGACTCGATCAACGCCGACTCTTCGCCACAGATATAAGCCCCGGCGCCTCGACGCAGCTCGATGTGCGGCAATTCATAGCCTGATTTGGTTTTCAGTTCGTCGAGCGCAAGACGAAGGTTTTCGCTGACCGCGGGGTACTCGTCACGGACGTAGATATAGCAGGCTTCGATTCCGACCACCTTCACCGCAACCAGCATGCCTTCGAGAAATCGATGCGGATCCTTCAGCATGTACAGGCGATCCTTGAAGGTACCCGGCTCGCCCTCGTCGGTATTGATCACGCATAAGCGTGGTGCAGGTTGGTCACGCAGGATGTGCCACTTGCGTCCGACCGGGAAGCCGGCCCCGCCGAGTCCGCGCAATTGCGAACCCTCTAGCTTTTCGATAATCGCGTCGGCGGAAATATCGCCGGCCAGCAAACTATCGTAAAGCCGATATCCTCCCTCGCCCCGATAGGTATCGAAATCGATACTGCCGGGTGGCAAAAACTGCCTGGTGTTGCCGGCATCGACTTCGGCCTGGACGTTTTCCGGCGTGGCGACGTCAATCGTGTTCTGACCGACCACCGCGACCGGGGCCACGTCACAACGACCGACGCAGGGCACGCGCTGTACGCGCACGCCGTCACCGAGCGACGCCTCAAGCGCGGCAATCAAATCTTCACTACCTGCCATTTCACAACTGACTGAATCGCAGACGCGCACGGTCAATGCTGGCGGAGCGTTATCGCCTTCCCTGACGACATCAAAATGATGATAAAAGGATGCGACTTCGTAGACTTCGGTGGTAGCGAGGCGCATTTCATGAGCCAGCGCCACCAGGTGCGCGGCTGACAAATGGCCACC
>CAWCBX010000117.1:0-7315 GCA_963793595.1 uncultured Gammaproteobacteria bacterium
TCAGTTTGCCGGCGAGCTGTTGCGCGATCGAGGCTTCACCGGTCATAACAGGTACTATGGGATGTTCGCCGTTAATAATGTCAAACCCGGCTGCCGTCATGCGCCGACGAAAATAGGCTGTATTTTCAGCCAGTTGGAGTCGCAATGAAGCGCCCTGCTCGAGCAATTCGAGGGCCTTCAGAGTGGCTGTCACTATGCCGGGCGCGAGACTATTGGAGAACAGATAGGGACGCGCGCGCTGCCGCAGTAAATCGATCACCGCCTGCGCTGCGGTGATGTAGCCGCCGCTGGCGCCACCCAGGGCCTTGCCAAAAGTGCCACTGGTGATATGCACCCTGCCCTCGACGCCAAGTAACTCGGGCGTGCCGGCGCCACGCTCGCCGATAAAGCCGATGGCATGACTGTCATCAACCATCACCAGCGCATCGTAGCGTTCGGCAAGATCGCAGATCGCGGATAAATTAGCGTAAGTACCATCCATCGAGAACACCCCGTCGGTGACAACCAGGCGAAAACGCGCGCCCTGGGCCTCGATCAATTTCGCTTCGAGATCAGCCATATCACTGTTGGCATAACGCAGGCGTTGCGCCTTGCACAGGCGAATGCCGTCGATCAGTGAAGCGTGATTGAGGCTATCGGAAATCACCGCGTCATTCGCATCGAGCAATACTTCAAATATCCCGCCGTTGGCGTCGAAGCATGAGGAAAACAGGATGGCATCGTCCATCTTCAGGTAGGCGGCCAGTTTTTGTTCCAGCTGCTTGTGAATATCCTGCGTGCCACAGATAAACCGCACCGAGGCCATGCCGAGACCGTGACTATCGAGGCCCTCGTGTGCTGCGGCCACCATGTCGGGGTGATTGGCGAGACCGAGGTAATTGTTGGCACAGAGATTTATCAGGTCATTGTCCCAGTTCTGCGCATGCACACTGGCGCCCTGCGGAGAATCGAGGGGTCGTTCGTGTTTGTACAATCCCTGGGCCTCGATCGACTCGAGTTCCTGTTGTAAGTGCGCGATAAACTGCTCAGACATTACATTTACCTCCCGACCTGAATTCAGATTGCCATACTACCCAAAAAATCAGGCTGGCGTGGCTTGTTTTTGTGCGGCCAGGTATAGCATCAGCCCGAACCCAGCCAAAAATATCAATCCGGGCAGGACCAGTTCATAGCCACCCCATCCCCAGAGTAACGAGCCGATAAATGGCGCCGAAGCGGAACCCACCAGGTAAACCAGCGCCAGCGCGCCGGACTTGGCGCCAAACTGCCGTTCGCCGAGCAAATTTCGCGCAATGACGGGGCGGATGATGCTGACCACGCCGTAAGATCCGCCAAACAGGATGACGAAGGCGATTAACAGGGCGGGGGTTACTCCGGCAAGAATCAAAAAGGCAATCGAAGCTGCCATCAACACGAAGCAGGTAATTGCAATACCGTGGATCGAGACGCGGCGTTCCGCAGCGATCATTACCAGGCGCCCGCCGACCTGCATAGGACCAATAAAGGAAATTGCGATCACCGCAACCTCCGGGTGAATTTCGCGTTCACTCAGAATCGGCAACAAATGATGCAGGGTGATCCCCTGTAACATCGCGGCGAGGCCAAAACCGAACGCGAGGCACCAGAATACCGGCGAGCGCAGGAATGGCTGTTCTGCTACGGACAGATGGGGATTGACGCTATGGCGATGTGCGCCAGCCCGCTCAACCCCGCTGGCGCCAAGCCACATCAGCGGTGCGACCACCAGGATCGCTACCGCGCCAAAAAACAGCACCGTGCCGCGCCAGCCAAAAGCCAGCACCAGGCTGTGTGCGACCGGGAAACTGACAGTACCGGCAAACCCGGCCACCAGGGTAACAAAAATGATCGAGCGCTTGGCCTCGGCCCCGCGCGCGCGCGTAATCAACGCAAAGCAGGGTTCGTACAGGCTACCCGCCATGCACAGGCCGATAACAGCCCAGAGCAGGTAAAACTGCCATAACTGCTCGACCAGGCTGAGCAGGATCATGCAGCCTCCGCCAATCGCCGCGGCCGCGGTCATCATCTGCGCCCCCCTGCCTGCGTCGATCAGGCGTCCATAAAGCGGTGAGCAGAACGCCGACACGAACACCGCCAGGGTTATCGCGCCGGTCAGGTCTGCACGGCTCCAGCCCAGCGACTGTTCCCAATGCAGCAGCAGCGCCGGAAAGCTGTAATAGATACAGGCCCAGATCAGCATCTGCGCGATGGCCAGAAACAGGATCGGTCGGTCTCTCATTAAAATTTACCCCAACTCACCTCGTCATCCCGGCGAACGCCGGCATCCAGTCAAAAACTCGCGTTTTGAGCATAGCTGGTGCGGGATTCCACCGCTCTGATACTGCAGGATAAACAGTGGGGGAACAATACATTCTGGCCACCTAAAACCGTATGCAAAAAAAATATCTGTTGCTATGATGCCACCCAATTTCCACCATGGATACAAACACGGTTTTGCTCCATGAGCAATCAACCAACCTGCGACTAAAACCGGACCGGGGAAATCATCCACGACTCATGACAGCATCAGGCGAAACCGCGCTAGGGAAAATCAGCCGCTATATTTCGAGCACGCGCATCGAACCCTCGGCGCGCAGTCTCGAGTTTGTGCGTGATGCGCTGATCGACACCTACGGCTGCATGCTGATCGGTGCGGATCAGGCTGTCGCTCGAAAAACTCACCAGGCACTGATCAACTGTGGACAAATCAACGACCACGCCAGGGCATGTATCTACGGCACCCGGTACCGCGCGGCACCGGGTGCCGCAGCCATGGCGAACGCGGTAGCCGGCCATGCCCTGGAGTTCGACGACTGGGAAGTTCCAGGTAATACCCATATCAGCGTAGTGCTGTTTCCAGCCATTCTCGCCGCCAGCTGCGAACACCCCCTGTCTGGCGCGGAAGCAATTAATGCCTACCTGGCAGGCTATGAAACCATCGCTCGAATCGGCGAAGCAATTAATCTCGAACACTATGACCAGGGCTGGCATGCAACCGCGACCATCGGTGCGATCGGGGTTGCCGCCGCGGTTTCCCGGCTGCTGCAGCTCGACTGCGAACAAACCACAAATGCATTGGCGATAGCCACCAGTCGCGCGCTGGGTTACAACGCCCAGTTTGGCTCCGAAGCCAAGCCACTACAGGTGGGTTTCGCGGTTGAAGGCGGGATTATAGCTGCCCATCTGGCGGCAACCGGCCTCAGCGGACAGGCGCATATGCTGGAGCACGCCAGCGGCATGGTCGCGCTGATGGGGCACAGATCTTTTGCGCGCATTGACCATGCCATGTCCAGGCTTGGGGGCATCCCGGCTATCGATGAGTATCACATTGTGTTCAAACCCTGGCCGAGCTGCGGGTATACCCATCGCATCATGACCGGTATGCTGGAACTCAGGGCGCGTGGTATCGATCCCGCCAGTATCAACCACCTGGAATTGCATCTACCCGATATGCATGCGGGCATTCTGCCTTTCCGGCAACCGGCAAACCAGAGCCAGGCGCTGTTCAGCCTGCCCTATTGCGCCGCGATGGCGCTACTGAGCGGGGACTTGACGATCACCGATATCGAGACCGAGTCCTGGCGGCGTGAAGACGTTAAACAGATGATCGCGAAGATCTCGGTCAAGGGGTTTAAAGCCAAACGCCCCGAACTCAATTATGATCCTGAGCAACCCGATCGTATCGTCATTGAAAGCAGTGGTGGTAGCCAGTTGGTAGAAATTCCCTATCCGCTAGGATCGCCACAAAAACCAATGCCCGAGGCGCAACAATTTCGCAAGTTTCAGCTCAATGCCAGTCTTGGCGACGTAGCCGCGCGACAACTATGGGATCGGTTGAGGACGTGGCCGCAGGCGGATAACATTCACACATTGCTGGCACCGCTAGCCGTTACGCCTGACCGGGAAAGCTTACATAATTGATATAAGTATCAGTGGAATTAAGTAAACTGTCCCCATAATTTTGGAGAAAGAGAAATGTCATCAACTAGTGAAGACCTGAATCTCGCCATCTTTTGTGATTTCGAGAATGTTGCGCTCGGCGTTCGCGACGCAAAAATAGAAAAATTCAACATCAACCTGGTGCTGGAACGCCTGCTGGTGAAGGGCAGCGTTGTGGTCAAGAAGGCCTACTGCGACTGGGAAAGGTACAAGGAGTTCAAGGCGGTTATGCATGATGCGGCGTTCGAGTTGATCGAAATCCCACATACGCGTCAATCAGGCAAAAACTCGGCCGATATCCGCATGGTAGTCGATGCACTCGACCTCTGCTACACCAAGGAGCACATCGACACATTCGTCATCGTCAGCGGAGATTCCGATTTCTCTCCACTGGTGAGCAAGCTCAGGGAAAACAACAAGATGGTAATCGGTATCGGCGTAAAGAGTTCGACCTCGGATCTGCTGATGAACAATTGTGACGAGTTCATTTTTTATGACGACCTGGTGCGCGAGGAGGAATCGAGCCAGCAGCGCAAGCGCAAGCCTCCCGCCCGCAAAAAAGCAGCCGCCAAAAGCGACGCCGCCCCGACCGAAAAGGTTAAGCCCGAAGAGGAAAAAATCGACGACGCCATTAGTCTCATCATGGAAACCGTCGAAGCCCTGCAAGCGGAACGGGGAGATCGTGACAAGCTTTGGGGCTCGATGGTCAAGCAGGCATTGAAACGTCGACGTCCCGGTTTCAATGAACGTTATTACGGCGTGCGTTCATTCGGCGATCTGCTGGAAGAAGCTGAGCGTCGGGGATTGATTGGATTAACCTCGGATGAACGTTCCGGTGGCTACATCATTCAAAAGCTCGATGACTAGGAACTCCGCTTCCGGGCTCCATCCATTGCCATTTTCTACAGCGCATCTTTTGATCTAAAGATAAAGAGTTGTATCGATTATTTTAACCACCATCCGACTCAGACCCCCGATTTTCGATTTATCGAAGGCCACGGCGATGCTGCGATTGACCTGATTCGACAGGCGTAGCGAATTTACGGATCAGCGGCGGTCTCCTTCTCGAAAATGAGAACTAGGTCGCACAAACTGACCCTGACTTTTCACCTACACTTCATCGAGTATCAATCGACGGACCTATGGACATGCTCGACCTTGTTGCGCTCGGAATTCTTCTTTTCATTGCCGCCAGCCTGCTGTTCGGTGCAGTTGCGATCGTCGGGATTCCCCATAAAATTGCCGCGGAACGTAATCACCCCCACCAGGACGCCATCTACTTTGCCGGCTGGGTCAGCCTGTTCACCCTGCACGCTTTCTGGCCGCTGCTGTGGATCTGGTCGGCAGCTTATCGCGAAGATCCATTTCCGAAATTCGCCGAGATCAACGAAGATACCGCGATCAACGACAAGGCGCCTGCAGAGACCGGAGATACAGCTTCTGAAATCGCGCAGCTCGACGAGGATATAACCGACTCGGTATCGTTGCTGGGACACAGGTATGAAGTGCTCGACGACCGCATCGAACGCATCGAGAAAGCAATCCTGGCGGCGGGCGAAGCGGCCTAGGCGCCGACGGCGAGGCAGAACTATGGAACTATTTATTATTTCAGGCTATACCGCGATCTGTATCGCGCTGTTCACGGTATTGAGAATTCCGCTCAATAAGTGGACAGTACCCACCGCCTCGGTCGGCGGTGTCGTGCTAACCTTCGCACTAATCCAGCTGTTGAATTATTACCACCCATACTCGAGCATGAGCCGGCAATATCTGACCGTCACGCCGATCGCAGCCGAAGACAAAGGGCAGGCAACCGATTTCGCACTGGCGGTCGAAGACCGTAATGTGGTTGCCTGGTTCCCACAGAACAGTCTGCTGCGCCTCAAACACGGCGACGAGACCGAGGTTACCTTCGATAGTATTCCCGGGAAGGTTTTCGCGGGGCTGGTGGGAACGGTAAATCCGGAGACTGATGGGGGTCAGGACTGGGTCCGCGAGGGCAGCTTAAATTCGATCAATGGCGAAGGCCAGTCCCGAATTCCAGTACTGATCGATATTACCGACCACCGTTACGAATGGTATGTGGCGCAGGTTCCAAACGGGTCCCGTGCGCAGGTGGCTGTTTACAGCAGGGAACGTCAAGAGCTGGCGCTGGTACGAAAAACCCTGCTACGCATGTCCGCCTGGATGAGTTACCTGTCTCCGCTCTCCTGAGCAAAACTCAATAACATCTCTCGACGGTTAAACAAACGGTCCCGAAATTGATGCGGAAATCATCTCTATAGCAGGGAATACGTGGACACCCCTGTAATCATCGGCGGTGACTCCGATTTCTCTCCGCCGGTGAGCGAACTGCAGACCCAGGATTTCAGGAAAGCTTACTGCGTTGACGCAACCAGAGCTCATAGCACCAATTACTGATCACTCTTATTAACGGCCAGTCCAGTATCTGCCAGAGATAACGGAACGGCGTATAGTGCCAGGCTCTTATATTTGCCCGCAAGCCTGTCATCCATTTACCTTCAGCAGTTTTCAGATGAAGCCTCGACAGTAATAGCGCTTTATCGGGTGCTGCTTCGTCCACGGCAAGCTCGTGTATATTTTTAACAATAAGATTGTCCCTGGCGAACCTTGACAGCTTGCTGACCTCTGCCCGGCATAATGGGCAGGCACCATCGTAATAAAGTGTATCTTTACTCATACACTAATTTACGCGCACTTTTCAAAAACAGATCTATAAATTCAAAAAAAGACTTCGGATTAGATCTACAGCTGCAATGATCCACTAACTGGACGCCCAGCTGCAAGAATTCAGGTCAGCAATTTCGCTTAACTTTTAAGTGACGCTATCACTCGCTCACGCAATTACGGCCTTTCCCCTTGGCCCGATAAAGCGCCTTGTCTGATAGTTTCAACACATCCCAGGGGGATGTCTTGTTGCCACCTGAATCGGCAAAGCCGATAGACACGGTGACAGTGACCGACTTGTTATCAGCTGGCTTTACCGGTGCTCTGCTATCTCTTCTGCCGGCGCGCCTGATGATAAAGGGCTTACTCGCAATCGCCTCACGCAAGGCTTCAAGGTGGCGTACGGCTTCCTGTGATTTTTTACCCGTGAAAACGATGGAAAACTCTTCTCCGCCGTAGCGATAAGGTTGTCCTCCGCCAGATACTTTACTCATTTTTGACGCGATCATACGCAACACTGCATCCCCGGCATCGTGTCCATAGGTATCGTTAAACTTCTTGAAGTGGTCCACGTCCAGCATGGCGACGGTATAGAGGCCGCTTATCTTGCGAAACTTCTCGCTCAGGGAACGTCTACCCGGCAGCCCGGTTAACTCGTCCAGGTATGCTG
>CAWCBX010000118.1:0-7975 GCA_963793595.1 uncultured Gammaproteobacteria bacterium
ATTCCCTGTTGCTCGACTTCGCTGCGTATTGCTAGCAGCTCGGTAGCATTGTTCTGGCCGATGTAGGCGCCAACCATGGTAAAGAACAGGATGAACGGGATCAGGTAGTTGCGCGGCACTGTGAGTAATTTTGCGATGTAAGGGATAAGCGGCAGGTTAAGGATCAACAACACGGCGTTGCCGATGTACATTGAAATGATCACCGACCAGAATACCGAGGGATTATCGATCATCAACCGCGGTCCCGGGTTTACGTTCAGTGCTATCAGGGCGCCGAGTAAAATCGCGGTGGTGCCGGATCCGGGTATACCCAGTGTTAACAGCGGTACGAATGATCCTGTGCAGGCCGCATTGTTGGCGGTTTCCGGCGCAGCCAGTCCCTTGATCGACCCCTTGCCAAATTCTTCCTGTTCCTCGCCTTTGGCAATATTACGTTCCACCGCGTAACCGAGAAACGACGCCAGTGTCGCGCCAGCTCCCGGCATTACGCCGATCAGAAATCCCTGCACCGACTGACGCGCTATCACGGGAGCGATGGCGCGGGCTTCTGCGCGGGTTATGCGCAAGTCCTTGATGGCTTCATTCTTGCCATCCGATTCCGCCCGCCTGGGATCGAGCACCAGGTAGAGCGCCTCCGGCAGGGCGAACAGGGCCATTGCCAGGGTGATGAAACTGAAACCGGACTGTAAATCGGTTAATCCCATGGTAAAGCGTGGCGCGTTGAACAGTGCCGATTCGCCCACGGTAGCCAGTATCAGGCCGATGACGGTCATCATCAGCGCTTTGGTGACCTTGCCGGTACCCGCGAACGCAGCGATTGCGGAGAGACCGACGATCATCATGGCAAAGTATTCAGCCGAGTGAAACAGCAATGCTACCGATGACAGGATCGGTGCGAATCCCATTAACAGGATCGCGCCCACGGTGCCACCGGCGAACGAACTGACTGCGGCGATAGTAAGCGCCTTGCCGGCCTTACCCTGGCGTGCCATCGGGTAGCCATCGAAGGAGGTTGCAACGGTGCCGGCTACCCCCGGAGCATTGATCAGAATTGATGAGGTCGAACCGCCGAAAATAGCGCCGTAGTAAACACCGGCCAGCAGTATTAGTGCTGCCGAGGGATCACCCAGGGTTATTGCCACCGGAATCATGATCGCGATGATCGACATCGGACCGAGACCGGGCAGCATACCGATCAGGGTGCCAATCAGGCACCCTGCAACGACCAGCAGCAGGTTCTTAAATGAAAGCGCTGTTTCCAGGCCAAGCAGAACTCCTTCAAGCATGTCAGAATCTCCTTAGCTTAGAAACCACGGCAGGGGGCGCAGGAAAATCCCCAGGGCTTCCTGCACCAGGTACCAGATGCACAGGGCGCCAATCAGCGCCACGCCGATCATTGTCACCAGCTTGCGTTCGCCGAGAGTCCAGCCTGCGCCTACCAGAAACAGGGTAGTCGCGGTAATAAATCCCAGGGGTCGCAAAGTGAGCGCGTAAACAATCATCAGCGCAATGAGGCCGAAGGCCTGCCCGACCTTGTACTCGCGCCATCTTTTAAGATTGATATCTCCCAGCGCATCGCCCTCGGCATCTGCCTTCGGGCTGGGTGCCAGCAGAATAAGCAGGGCGAACAACACACCCAGACCGCTTAGGACCATCGGCATCGTATTGGGTAAAAATACCATGTTGCGCTCGAATGGCAGTAACGGATAGGTGTAGGCTGCGTAACCGTAAACGCAGCAAATGACTAGAAAAAAAATTGCAATCCACTTGTCCAGTGCCATCGAAAAATCTCTTCAGGTTGAAGCAGGAATATCGGGGCGCAGCAACGCCCCGATCAGTCGACAGATGGTTACAGGAACCCGAGTTTGATCATCATGTTCTTGATCTCTCTTTCCTGGTTTTCGAGGAAGGAAACGAATTCGCTGCCCGGATTGAAAATGTTGACCCAGCCGTTTCGCGCACGCACCGCTTCCCATTCCGGCGTGTCGTACATTTTGGCAAGCGCGCTACGAAATGCATCGGCCTTTTCTGCCGGCAGGCCCGGGGCCGCGAAAAAACCGCGCCAGTTAACAAACACGGCGTCGTAGCCCTGTTCCTTGAGCGTGGGGGCGTCCTTGAAGGCATTGACCCGTTCCGCCGAGGTGACACCGATAATTTTGACTTCTCCGGCGTTGGCCATCGTGACCGCTTCCGAGAAACCTGTCGATAAGGCCTTGATTTCACCCGATAACAGTGCTGCCATGGCTTTGCCGCCGGCGTCATAAGGAATGTACTTGACCTTGGTCGGGTCCTGACCGGCGGCCTCTATGGCCAGTGCGGCGACCAGGTGATCCATACCGCCGGGAACCGAGCCACCACCGATCGCGATTTGTCTCGGGTTGCTGCGAAAAGCCTTGGCGAGGTCCTTGAAGGAATTGAATGGACTATCTTTTTCGACGACAAATGCAGCGTAGTCGCCGATGGTGCCGGCGATCATCGTCAGGTCCCTGAAATTATACGGAAAACGCCCGACCAGCGATCGAATCACGATGGGCGTGGAGTTGACCATCAGGGTGTCGTGATTCGAATTGGCGTTCTCTATTAAGAAGCCGATGGCTTTGCCGCCACCTCCGCCAGACATGTTTTCGTAAGACGCTTTGTCGACAATACCCGATTTGGTCAAGGCCTCGCCAGTACCGCGAGCTGTGCCATCCCAGCCACCACCCGCGCCGCCAGGAATTAAAAAATGAATTGATTCAATGTCTGCGGCATTTATGTTGCCAATGCTCAGCATAGTCGCCATTACAACAACGGCGAGGTTTCGAATGATCTTCATTCTGCTCCTCCTCAGGATTGGTTGTCATTATTGTGTGGTTACCGGGTATCGAGATTTGTCCATATACCCGGGACAAGTATTTGACCACAGATGAAGGGAGGTGGGAAATCTTTCTGGACTGCGACTGACAAGCCTGATTGTTTGAATCAGGCTGGAGAATCAAAACGCACAAAATACCGTGCTTGAACTGAAACCTGATCACCCACCGGCTCCGCAGGAACCGGTGGGTTCAGATTTTAAAGAATGTTACCCCTGATACCGGTTGGCCAACCGTGCTACGGGCAGATCGGTGCGTTGCGCTTCGCTATCTGCAGCGGCTCGACTTATGCCAAGGTCTTTCAGCATGGACTCGGACATCGATAACAGTTGGCGACGTTCTTGCTGGATTCTGACTTTAAGCAGTTGATTCTTCATCCAGACACAGAATTTCTCAAGCACGGTATCGAGGACTCCAACGGAATCTGCGGTGAGATTCCGGGAGCAATTTTCAGAATAAGTAGTCATAATAGCTCCTATCAATAATTGTGAATAAATAATTCATTTACTTAACGAATATTGACTATAGGTGAACTTGAGGGTATAAGTAAAACGAATATTATTGATAAGATACTTCACAATAAATGATGACTCAAAATCGCCTTCGTAACCTCGATCTCGGTACCTTGCGCAGCTTTGTCACAATTGCCGAAGCCGGCAGCATGACGCGAGCCGCGAGCCGCCTGTTCATGACCCAGTCTGCCATCAGCATGCAGATCAAGCGTCTGGAGAACAGCCTCGGCCTGAGCGTGTTCGAACGCTCCGCACACGGCATGTCTCCGACCACCGAGGGTGAGCAGCTATTGAGCTTCGCCAATCAAATGCTGGCTTTAAATGACGAAGCCATGGGGCGCCTGACCTCGGCTGACTACGAGGGGCAAATCCGGCTCGGGGCGCCGGGTGATGTGATTTACCCTCATATCCCCGGTATTCTGAAAGAATTCAACCGCGATTATCCGCGTGTACAAATCAGGTTTTCCTCGTCGCAGACCGTTACCCTGAGAAGTGAATTCGAACAGGGTTTGCAGGATATCGTACTGACCACTGAAAAAACGCCCGGTCGAGGTGGCAGGGTGATTAGTACGCAGCCATTGGTATGGGTCGGTGCAAAAGATGGTAGCGCCTGGAAAAAACGACCCTTGCCACTGGGCTTCGCAAAACATTGTGCGTTTCGCAGCGGCGTCACTAAAACCCTGGATGAAGCGGGTCTAAAATGGATTGATATTGTTGCCTCGCTGGACGCGGTCGCCAGTGAAGCGATGACTTCAGCTGATCTTTGCGTATACGCTGGACTTGAAAGCGATAAAAGTTCCAGTCGCGAAGCTATAGACCATGGGGGGCAACTGCCTGAACTACCGGAATATTCAATCGTGTTATACGGTGCCGATAATCCGGATAATCAAATTGCCCAGACCCTGGTCGAGTACCTGCTGAGAGGTTACGCGTGATCGGCACATTGCTTGCTGGTGGTCACTGGAAGTCTCTGACCGGACAAGCCGATACGCTGGCTGATTCCGGTGTCCAGCTGAGGGTGCCGTTGCGCGAACCCACTGAATCTCCGGTTTGACATCACCGTGGCAGAGGTTAACTGATTGCAACCGTATTTTGATATGGATCAAGCAATCGTGTTTGCCTGGTGATATTCCGCTATGACAAGATGTATCCTTTTTTACCCTGATACCAGACTGTGAGGAGATATCGATGAAATGGCTGATGATGACTGCTTTGAGTATGGCGCTAACCCTGGGCGCGGCTCGAGCTGAGGAACAGGCGCTTTTCAGCATCCAGTTACTAACCCCGGAAACCGCGCTGCAGGCGGCAACGGCGGCGCTGGAGAAATGCAGGGCGGAGGGATTCCAGGTGGCCGTGGCCGTGGTCGACCGCATGGGTATCCTGCAGGTCATGCTGCGTGACCGGTATGCCGGAGCACACACACCTGAAACTGCGAGGCGCAAGGCCTGGACTGCGACCAGTTTTCGTACCAATACCACTAATATGCTGGAAATAACCGGCCCGGGACAACCCCAGGCAGGCGTGCGCCAGGTAACCGATGCACTGATGATAGGTGGTGGTATGGTTATCGAAGCGGGCGGTTCCCTGGTCGGTGCGATCGGTGTTTCCGGCGCCCCCGGCGGTGAATCTGACGATTTGTGTGCTGCCGCAGGGATAGCAGCGATCGAAGACGACATCGCCTTCTAGGCCATCCGGAATCCGTACTTCGGCAGGGACTGGAGTGGGGCTGGAGATTTCGTTAAATTATCGAGCAGAGGCCGGTTGATGATGAGAAAAACAGGGCGAAACGGGCGCTTGCGCAGGTTTATCAGGGATATCATCGCACACACGCCGTTTATCAAAATGGTGATCTTGCTGATTGTGCTATGGCTCGGATTTTCCGCCGCTTTCTATCTGGCCGAGCAGGGTGTTACAGGAACTTCGATCGAATCCTACGGCAATGCGCTGTATTGGGGGATAGCCGCGTTTTCAACCGCCGGTATCGCCGACGCGCCAGTCTCGGGTAGCGCCCAGTTGATCGGTGGTATCTGGATTATCATAGGTTCGGTTCTGTTTTTCGGGGCGATTGTTGCCACCGTAACCACCTACTTCATGCGTCCGATGCAGCGCCCGCATAAAAGGATAATCGATACCATTGAATACAATCTCGAACAGCTCGATGATTTGACTATCGATGAACTTGATTTGCTCAGGGAAACCGTCGATGCACTCATCATTCACGTCGAGCGATTGAACAAAAAGCGAGCGCGGCAATAGCGCTTGGGTGGCCGGGGGGAGCCAGGCTAAAATCTTCGGGCTGTTATGCGCTAAGCGCCGCGCCGCGCTGACTTAAATATTAAATTGGTGCCGGTAAGCTTCTTCCAGTGTTCTGGAGCGGTCTTTGTAGTCGATCAAATCACCGATTTCAATCGTCACTTTGAGATCCCTGGTGTTGTGCTTGATTGATTCCATTAACACTTCATTGGTATTGGTTTTAATAAACACCGGTAATATCTGCAACTTGTTTTTTACGGCTATAATTTGAGAGCCTTTTTTAAATTCAGCCAATGGCGTATTTTCCTTATTACGTGAGCCTTCGGGAAATACACTGATCGAGTACCCCTGCAAAACTGAAGCCTTGATGTCATTGAAAAATGAGCTCATCTGACTGGATTCTCTATCCAGTAATATGCTGCCCGAATTACGTGTGAATACACCAAAGAAAAACGAATTGAACAGTTCTTTCTTGGCGATCCAAAGACTGTAAATGCCTTTATTCTTGAACGCGATTTCGACGATCAGGGGATCGATAATGCTGCGATGATTGGAGAGGATCAGATACTGGCCGCCCTGCTCAATCTTCTCCCTGCCGATAACCTCGACGTCAATATTTAACTTCGATAACAAAACTTCGGAATATTCGAGTCGAAGCCTGGTGAGTTCTTCGGGAGTGCTGACTTTTTTCAATTTGAGACCGTACTTATTTGTTAAAACAAGCGCGTACAAAGCCGATTTAATTTGATTCAGTGTCAAGAATACTTTCCAAAAATAGTTCAGGTTTTCTGCCAGGGGCCATGATGGCTGACAGTGAGATTATATCCAAGTCCGCCGCCTATTTCCTCGAACAAAATTTTTTATCAGGTAATCGACAAATTTTCAGGCCGCGGTCCAGCCGCCATCTACCATCAGGTTAGCGCCATTGACATAGGTACACTCATCACTGGCCAGGAACAGGGCAGCATTGGCAACATCCGCAGGCTTGCCCAGTCGACCCAGAGGGGGGCCCGCCATGGGCGTGCGCGAACGTGAATAATGCATCGCGTCTTCATCGATCGCATCGCTTCGTCCGGTCAGAATTTTGCCCGGGGCCACCGCATTGCAGACAATACCCTGCGCGGCATAGTCTGCCGCGATCTGTCGGGTAATGTATACCGAACCGGCCTTGCTAACCCCGTAGGCGATATCCCCGGGGCAGGCAATCATGCCGTGCTGGGAGGATATATTTACGATTCTTCCGCGCGCTTCTGCTATTGGTTGCTGGGTCAGCATTTGCTGTACAGCGCGTTTGCAGCCATTGAAAACGCCGCGCAGATTGACCGCCATTACCTTGTCCCAGTCTTGCTGCGTGGTTTCGAGTAAATTGGTACCGGTATAGATGGCGGCGTTATTCACCATGACATGCAATGCGCCAAATTCCTGGATAGTTGCACTTACCGCCCGATCGAGCTCATCCCAGATCGACACATCTACCGGGTAAGCTACTGCCTTGTCACCGGCCTGGTGGATACAGTCCAGCGTAGTTTCACCGCCTTCGACGGGCTCGGTTCGAGGATCGAGGATAACCACCTGGGCTCCCTCGCGGGCAAACAGGATAGCAATGGCCCGTCCAATACCCGAGGCGGCCCCGGTTACAATGCAAACCCTGTCTTGCAGTCGTTGCAAAGACATATTTTTCTCCTTTGTTAAGTTTAATAAGGTTCTATCTGCGTGTTCAAATGCAGTATAAACACTCAATTTTTTCGATACCACGGCAAACCAGGTCAGGTAACAGTGCCCATTAAAGCCAGAGATTACGATTGGAGGTTAGAGTCTCCAGGCTAATATTCATGTCAAGAATTATGCAACCGGCATATAATTCACGCTCTGATGTGTGTTTCGAGTTCTCCCTGGGATGTTTGACTATTCTGAAAAATCCAAAAAGTTTCAGCAACAGCTGCAGACATTTATGCAACAGGATATTTATCCTAACGAAACCAGCTACTGCGAACAGCTACAAAAAGCGGAAAACCGCTTTGCGCCGCTGCCTTTGATGGAAACACTGAAGCAAAAGGCAAAGGCTGCCGGCCTGTGGAACCTGTTTATACCTGAAGCCCATGCCGGTTTCAGTGATCATGGCGGGCTCAGCAATCTCGATTATTTCCCGCTGGCGGAAATGATGGGTCGGGTGTTGTGGTCGGCCGAGGTTTTCAATTGCAACGCACCGGATACAGGCAACATGGAAGTGTTGATGAAGTACGCCACTCCGGAACAACAGCAGCAGTGGTTACAGCCATTGCTCGCCGGAGAGATTCGCTCCTCGTACGCGATGACCGAACCGCAGGTTGCGTCGAGCGATGCGACCAACATCGAACT
>CAWCBX010000119.1:0-8189 GCA_963793595.1 uncultured Gammaproteobacteria bacterium
TTGTTCATCATGGTTGCCGAATCTACCGAAATTTTGGGTCCCATGTCCCAGTTCGGATGAGCACAGGCCTGTTCGGGAGTAACGTCTTCCAGGCTCGCGCAATCGAAATCTCTAAATGGCCCACCTGAACCCGTCAGGATTATTTTTCGCACCCCCTGTTCAGCAACCCCTTTACCGATAGACCCCGCAGGCAGACATTGAAAAATCGCATTGTGTTCGCTATCAACCGGCAATAGCTCGGCACCGTGTTGCTTAACCTCATCCATGAACAAGGCACCCGCCATAACCAGCGCTTCCTTGTTGGCGAGCAGTATACGCTTGCCCGCACGAACAGCGGCCAGGGTCGGGAGCAAACCTACCGCACCGACAATCGCCGCAACCACCACATCGACTTCACCAGCTGCAGCCACCTGCGCCAGGCCTTCTTCCCCTGTCAGAACTTCGGTAGACAGGTCTGTAATCGCTTCCGCCAGGCATTGGGCGCTGTCGGCGTCGCGCATCACCACGAAGGGTGGTTCAAACTGACGACACAATTGCTGCATTTTCTGATGATTGCTATTCGCGGTCAATGCGTACAGTGCGTAAAGGTCCGGGTGACGTGCGACGATATCAAGCGTGGATTGTCCAATCGAGCCGGTAGCACCAAGTATCGTGACCTGTTTCACAATGGAGTCACGATGAATATTCCGGCGACAAAAACAGGCGCTGCCGCGATCACGCTATCGATGCGATCCATCACACCCCCATGCCCGGGCAATAACTTGCCACTGTCTTTTACCCCGGCCTCCCGTTTGAGTATGCTCTCGAACAAATCGCCGACTACCGAGATAAGCGAAGTCGCGAGACTAATGATCAGAAACTGTGTTAAGCCGAGGCCCCAGCCCGAACTAAGCTGGTAAACACCAACAATCCAGACCAGGTTGGCCAGCAGACCACCGATTAAGCCTTCCCAGGTTTTACCCGGGCTGATAGAAGGTGCCAGTTTATGTTTGCCAAACCTGCGTCCGCTGAAATAAGCCCCGATATCGGCTATCCATACCAGGCTGAACAGGTAAAGCAGCAATTCACCACCATACGCGGCGTGCAGATAAACGAGGTCATGCACGCATATCCATAGCAAGTCCAGTCCAATTCCGAGCATGAGCACTCTAGGCAATAACGACCAGTTGCCGTTATACCGATATGCCAGTAATGAAAATGAAATGAGTATCCATAGCGCCAGCCCTGCCAGTGACTGCCAGTAGATCAGCAGTGGATTAACCAGTGCTAGCGACCACCAGAATAACATCACGAACAGTGCCGAAACTAACAAGGCAGGCAAACCCGCCGCTCTGATGGTAAGCGCCAGCAACTCCCGTGTAGCGGCGAACAAAACCCCGGCAAACAAAATGCTGGTCCAGAATGTATCCGCGAACAGGATAGTACCGATTACGACAACCGCGAGGATAACCCCGGTAATTATCCGCTGCTTTAGCACTAGCTGGAGGCCTCAATCTGCTCGCCGGTCTTACCATATCGCCGCTGACGGCGGGCGTACTCATCCAGGGCGGTGCGCATATCAGCGTCGTCAAAGTCCGGCCATAGCCGGTCAGTGAAGTAGAATTCAGCGTAAGCCAGTTGCCATAATAGAAAATTGCTGATTCGCTGCTCACCGCCAGTGCGGATGAAAAAATCCGGATCGGGGCTGTCGCCCAGCGCAAGCGCCTGGCTGAAAATTCGCTCATCGATATCAGCCGGCGCGAGTTCGCAATCCTGCACCCGGCGGGCTAAAACCCTGGCTGCATTGGCGATATCCCACCGACCACCATAGTTTGCCGCAATATTTAGAGTCATAGTGCTGTTGTTAAAAGTTTTTCTTTCGGTTGCATCGATCTGCTGCTGCAGGCTATCTGAAAATAATGCGCTATTACCGATAAAGCGGATGCGGATGCCCTTTTCATGCAACTCGCCGGTGTACTTTTGCAGCGCTTGCATGAACAACTCCATCAGGCTGTTTACTTCTTCATCGGGGCGATTCCAGTTTTCACTGCTGAAGGCAAACAGGGTGAGATGCTTAATGCCGGCATGCGCACATAATTCGACTATACGTCGCGTCGTTTCGACACCTTTACGATGCCCGAAACTACGCGGCATCAGCCTTTTTTTCGCCCAGCGGCCATTGCCGTCCATAATGATGCAAACATGGCTGGGAATCGATACCTGAGCTTGCGAAGTCATGATCCCGTATCGGTATCGCGATCAAATCTCCATCAATTCCTTCTCTTTGGTTTGCAACAATTCCTCAATCTCATCGGTAGATTGATTGGTCACCTGTTGCACCAGGTCCTGCCCACGATGCTCATCGTCTTCGGAAATATCCTTATCTTTGGCAAGGTTTTTTAAATCATTATTCGCATCGCGACGAATATTTCTGACCGCGACGCGGGCGTTTTCGGCCAGTTCGCGCACTACCTTGACCAGTTCCTTGCGACGTTCCTCGGTAAGTGGAGGCATCGGCACCCGAATCACGGTACCAGCGGTGGATGGGTTTAATCCGAGATCAGAGGAAATTATCGCTTTCTCAATCACCTGCACCATGCTTTTATCCCAGGGAGACACTGCCAGTGTGCGTGCATCTTCGACGGTGATATTGGCCGCCTGCCCTACTGGAACTTCACTGCCGTAGAAATCAACCATAATATGATTCAGTAAACTCGGATGCGCCCTGCCGGTTCTGATCTTGCTCAGCTCGGCCTTGAAGGCTTCGATGCTCTTGCTCATACGATTGCGCGCTTCTTGCTTGATATCGTCTATCATAATTTTGCCTCTTTCCGGCTAACCCGGGTTCCAATCGACTTGCCCGTTGCCAGGTCAAGCAATGCGCCAGGTTGATTGATGTCACAAACAACCAGATCCAGCGCATTGTCATTACATAAAATCATTGCTGCTACATCCATCACGGCGAGACGCTGATCGATCGCCTGATCATAGTCCAGATGCGTATAGCGCACCGCATCCTTATGTTTCATCGGGTCCTTGTCGTATATACCATCTACCCTGGTCGCCTTGATCATCAAATCGGCTTCAATTTCGACTGCACGCAGGCTGGCGGCGGTGTCAGTGGTAAAATACGGACTACCGGTCCCTGCCGCAAAAATAATAATTTCGCCTGTGGCGATACGTCGACGCGCGTCACGCTGAGTATAAGGTTCGCATACCTGCGGAATATCGAGCCCCGACATAACCACTGCGTTGGCATTCTGTCGCTGTAATCCATCACATAGGGCCAGGGCATTCATAACCGTCGCCAGCATCCCCATGTGATCAGCAGTCACCCGGTCGAGTCCCGACACCGCCAGGCTGGCGCCGCGCATCAGGTTGCCGCCACCGACTACACAACCGATTTCAACGCCGGCAGAATGTAATTCGATGAGTTCAGCGGCAAGTTTATCAATCATCGCCGGATCAATACCTGAATTCTGCTCGCCCAGCAAAGCTTCACCGCTAAGCTTTACCAAAATGCGTCTGTAATTGATTTTCGACATACAATATATGATCTAGTTACCCAAGGGAGTAGCTGACCTCATGCGCAAAACATCAAGGTCGTGCCAGGCGGTCGTGCTCGTGGATTTTATCGTTAACAAATCCGCATTATAAGTTCATTTTTAACAAATGCAGCTGTCAGCGCATATTCTGATACAAAAAAAAGCCGCGAAAGTCGCGGCTTTTTCTAGCTTCAGGAATTAAGTTGCGATGCAACTTCCGCGGCAAAGTCTTCAACTTTCTTTTCGATACCTTCACCCACCTCGTAGCGAACAAAACCGGTAACCGAAGCACCGGCGGTCGCCAGCAATTTTTCGATCTTTTGCTCGGGATCCTTGACAAAAGGCTGTCCCAGCAGAGTCACTTCGGCAAGAAACTTGTCTAGTCTCCCCTGGATCATTTTTTCAATAATTTCAGCCGGCTTCCCACTCGATTCAGCCTGGGCAATCAAAATTGATTTTTCCTTTTCGACAAATTCTGCCGGCACCGCGTCCCGATCGACAAATTGCGGGTTAACTGCCGCGATATGCATCGCAATATCGCGAGCCAGAGCGGCATCAGCACTGGAATCAACCAGTACACCGATACGTGCACCGTGCAGATAGGAGGCAATCGAATCATCAGATTCGACCATTTCAAAACGACGTACCTGGATATTTTCGCCAACCTTTGCAATCAATGCCTGGCGAGCTTCTTCGACACTCTGACCATTGCTCATCGTCATCGTCGAAAGGGCTTCTACGGAAGCTGGTTTGTGTTGCGCCACGGTCGCCAGCACATCATCGGCAAAGGCCTGAAAGTTATCGTCTTTAGCGACAAAATCGGTTTCCGAGTTGATTTCGAGTATCACGGCAGATTTACCATCATCGCTAACCGTGACCTTGATCGCGCCATCCGCCGCGACACGACCGGCCTTTTTATCAGCCTTGGCCGCACCGGATTTACGCATCAATTCCGCGGCCGCTTCGATATCGCCGTCGGTTTCGACCAGTGCTTTTTTACATTCCATCATGCCCGAACCGGTTCGCTCGCGCAGTTCCTTAACTAAAGATGCTGTTATAGCCACTTCAATATTACCTCTATAGTTTCCCCGTTACTTAAAACAGGTGTCAGGTTATTCCTCAACTGCGGCTTTCTTAGTAGCTGCTTTTTTAGTGGTTGCCTTCTTGGTAGCCGCTTTCTTGGGAGCCGCTTTTTTAGTGGCTGCTTTCTTGGTAGCCGCCTTCTTGGTCGTTGCTTTCTTGGCAGCAACTTTCTTCGGCGCAGCCTCTGCGGCAGTTTCGCCTGCATCGGCGGTTGTTTCACCAACAGACTGGTCTTGCGCGACAACCTCTTCCACAACAGGTTCTTCAGCAGCAGATTCGGCGACCACAGGCTCTTCTGCCGGAGTTGCTACTTCACTGTCTGCCGTTTTGCTGGCGACTTTTGCTTCGGCTGTCGCCTTCTTCGCGGTCACTTTAACTGCCGGCTTCGCTGCAGCGGGTGGTGCGTCCTGTTCAACTTCAATGAGTTCTGCATCACCGTCAGCACCGCCAGTAATGCTTTGTTTACCATCAAGCACTGCATCCGCTACCAGCCTGGTATACAGTTTGATGGCGCGCATTGAGTCATCGTTTCCAGGAACGATGTAGTCGATATTATCGGGTGAATTATTGGTATCGACGATGCCGACGACAGGAATTCCCAGCTTGGCAGCTTCCTGTACGGCGATTTTTTCATAACCGACATCAATGACAAACAGTACATCCGGTAAACCGCCCATTTCCTTGATGCCACCGAGCGTCTTCTCGAGTTTTTCCTGTTCGCGAGATAGTTGCAGAATTTCCTTTTTGCTGATCTTTTCATAGTTGTTGCTGGCGGCCATGTCTTCGAGTTCCTTGAGACGCTTGATCGACGCGCGCACGGTTCTGAAGGAGTATATGCAACCGAACCAGTAGATCATATCCATTGCTAGATGCCGTGGCGGTTGCCGGTCAACCGCGACCGGCCGACCGAGCCTCTGACCGAGGAGGGCATCGCGGCGGTCCACGAAGGCGCGATGCAAATCCTCGAGGAGCTCGGGATCGCGTTCCTGAACCCGGAGGCACGGGAGATCCTGGCCGAGGCCGGTTGCGACGTTGACGGCGAGATCGTGCGCATGGGGCGGGATTTCGTCATGGAAATGGTCGCCAAGGCGCCGCGCAGCTTTACCCTGACCCCGCGCAATCCGGAGCGGAACTCGACCATACGGCGAGGGTCATATCCTCTTTGGCAACGTCTCCTCGCCGCCGAACTACTGGGACATGGAGATTGGCCGCAGGTGTCCGACACCCGCGAGATGTGCGCCAACCTGCTCAAGCTGACGCAGTATTTCAACTGCATCCATTTCGCCGGCGGATATCCGGTGGAGCCGGTCGATATCGATGCCAGCGCTCCGTCATCTCGATGGCGTCTACGACAAGCTGACGCTGACCGACAAGGTGAGTGCATGCCTATTCGCTGGCGCCGCGAGGGGTCGAGGACGTGATGGAGATGGTCCGCATCGCCGCGGGCTCAGCCACGAGGAGTTCGAGGCGACGCCGCGGATGTACACCAACATCAGAACTCGACCTCGCCGCTGAAGCACGACTTTCCGATGCTGGACGGCTGGATGCGCATGGCCCGGCGCGGCAGGCGCTGGTGGTCACGCCGTTCACGCCTCGCCCGGCGCCATGGCGCCCGGTGACGATGGCCGGCGCGGTGGCGCAGTCGATCGCCGAGGCGCTTGCGCCGTCGCGCCGCCCAGTACCTGCCGCCCCGGGCTGCCCGGTGCGGGTATTCGGCACGTTCACGTCGAACGTCGATATGAATCGGGCGCGCCGGCCTTCGGCACGCGCCCAACACATGCGCGCGACCGAGATGACCGGGCAGCTGGCGCGCTTTACGAGCTGCCGCTGCGGTCTTCGGGGGTGTGCGCGGCGAATGTGCCGGGGACGGGCAGGCGATGTGGAGACTTCGAATTCAGCCTCTGGCGGCAGTGCAGTCGGGGACGAACATGGTCTATCACGCCGCCGGGTGGCTCGAGGGCGGGCTGATCGCCAGCCCGGACAAGTTCATCATGGATCGCGAGCTGCTGCAGCATGATCGAGCGTCATTGAGCCCGAGATCGTTGCGACCACGCCGGAGGATCTGGCCTTGATGCGATGCGGAAGACCGGCCACGGGGCATTTCTTCCGCCCCAGCACACGCAGGACCTCTATACGACGGCGTTCGACCAGCCGTTCTCTCGCGACTGGTGGAGCTACGAGGCGTGGGAGGCCGGCTCGGCGGTCGGTCCGGACGCCAGAGCGCGCGCATCACCTGTTCAAGCAGATCATCAACGGTTTCCGACCCGCCACCGATGGACGAGGCGATCCGGAAAGGCAAACTGGCGGCCTTCGTGGCCCGGCGCAAGCAGGAGGGCGGCGCGCCCACCGATTTCTGAAAGGAATTACGCCGCCTACTGTTTTTTCCGCCATGCCCTAAGTTGGTCCGGTGTGAGCAACGCGCCAGAATTTGACAGTTTGCGGCTTAACGGTGTGCGCGCAGCTGTACATACCGTTCGGGGGGGGTACTGGCCCCGGCGCGTCAGGGAGCGCCCCACCCCACCGCCAAAACCGAACCGTCGAACATGCGGCTCCGCTTCCCAAGCAACCTGTCCAGGAACCTCATTGCAGCGCAGCTTTTCGAAACAATCCTTTGCCCTGCTCAACTAAATGCGCCGCACCTGTCCGCCCATTTTACAGCTTGCGGATTTCGTCGCCTTCGCTGCACATAGCGCTCCGCAGGCGCACGGAGCTGTTTTAGGACTGCGGCGCTTCGGGAAACCGGGTCCAAACATAAAGGGTATTTCGTGGAATTCGGCGCAGAAGTGACCGGCTGTCCAACACCTACTTTCTGGAAACCGGCTATGACTCGTCGGTGGTTGTCTTAACCCGGATTTCCGAGCCGCCTTGCAGAAAAAAGCCGTGGCTGCACGGTGTCAACCAAATGCGTGTTTTCACGAGCGGCGAAAGCATTGATATTCCGGCCGCGCAATATGCGAAGTTTCAACGGATTGCCGAAATCGTGCCCGGAGACGCCCATGAACGTTGGCAAGCGGCGCGGCGAGGCGAACTTGGTGAGTCATGGTGGAAACCATTTCGCTTAACTGATTCGCGCGATTTATTGGTATAAATACCCCGTGATATTGACTTCATGTCGGTGGATACCGAGGTCGGACTTTGAGTTTAGTCATTTCGACTTCGACCGCTGGCAGGTAAAGGCGCTGTGCGTGGCAACACAACCATAACCCCAATGCGCTATCAGCTGTTCGACCTGCTGACATCACGCGGGTATTGGCTAAATGGTCGTTTTTCACCCAGTTTGACGACTGGTATGTTCTGGCACAATGACAAGGCGCCATCGCCGAGTACGCGGGTCAAAGCCCCTCGGAGGGGCCGGACCACACTTCCAAAAGCCCGGGAAACTATGTGCAATCGAAGATATTGGCGGTTTCTTAAGGCCTGGGCTGCGATTGTGGGCGGAGTATTTCTGTGATAATTTTATGCATGGTTTGATAAACCAATCCAGTCCTTTGTGTGCCACACATACGGGCCGGGAGACCTGGCAGCAGGCTAATGGAAGCGGCCGACCTGGGCTTTTCCGATTTGAGGATGCTGATCGACGAC
>CAWCBX010000120.1:0-14688 GCA_963793595.1 uncultured Gammaproteobacteria bacterium
ATACAGTGCCCGCGGCTGCGGCAATGCGGGTTGATGTCACCGTGACGCATCCGGCGATTGCAGATATCCTGTTGAGCGGTTACCGCACCCTCTATCCATGAAATTACGCGCACTTCATGCTGGATTTTCGCTGATCGAGTTGATCGTGGTTATCGTGTTGCTCGGCTTGCTGGCGGGTGGCGCGGGGCTGCTGATCCTGAATCCGATCGAAGCTTACGAAGCCCAGGTTCGCCGGCAGCAACTGGTCGACCAGGGCGAAATGGCGTTGCGCCAGATTGCGCGTGACCTGCATCGAGCGTTGCCGAACAGCGTCCGTATAGCGCCTGCCGGGGCCGGCTTCGCACTCGAGATGGTGAACATCGTCGACGGTGCCCGCTACCGCGATGAATTCGGTGGCGCTTACCTGGCGGACCCTGATTTCGTGCTCGATTTTACCGGACCGGATGCGGTCTTCAATCTGCTCGGCGGGCTCAATAACCCGGCAATCTTCAAGCCGAACAATCGGCTCGTCATTTATAACACCTCGGCCAATATTTACGCCGAGGCCATCGATGTCGACAAGCAGGGCATCATTACCGATGCCGGCACCACGCTGGCTTTTGTAACGCTGAATCCAGGGCCGAACCAGGAAGACCAGATAAGTCTTTCAACAGCGTTTGAATTCACCCAGCAATCACCCGGTCAGCGCGCGTTTCTGGTCGATGGTGCGATCAGCTACATCTGCAACCCGGCGACCAGCGAGATTCTGCGCTACAGTGGTTACGGGTTTGATAATCCGCAACAGATCCCTCCCGGGGGTGCTGTCAGCGACACCCTGGTGTCACAGGTAATAGGCTGTAACGCAGGCTACACGCCAGGCACGGCGCAACGCGGCGGCATTATAACCCTCGACATCACGCTGGGGGACAGTGGCGAAAATATTAACCTGCTGCACCAGGTACACGTGGTGAATGTGCCGTGAAAAAAATTCCCGAGCAGCGTGGATTCACCCTGATCGCGGCGATCTTTCTGCTGGTCGTGGTGGCGGCGCTGGTGGTTTTCATTACCAATATCCGGGTGGCGCAACAAACAACGCTGGTGTACGGGGTCCAGGGCGCGCGCGCGATGCAGGCGGCGCGCAGCGGCCTTGAGTGGGGCATTCACGAATCGATCGTCAATAGTAATTGTGCCGCCTCGACCACCTTCACCATCGCGCGACCAACCCTGGATAATTTCAGTGTCGAGGTTCAATGCGGTGCAACCACCCACACCGAGGGTGTGACAGCGCTCACTACCTATCAACTTACCGCGATTGCAAGTAGCGGCGTATTTGGTTCACTCGATTATGTGCAGCGTCGTATCCAGGCGACAGTTTCACTCGATCCACCCTGACGGGTGCAGCGCAATTGCGACGGCTATGCGTGGTCGAAGGCTTTACCACGAGCTGACGATTACAGGCAGGAAAATGAATTGGTAAAAGCTTGAAGTGTTTAACAGTGATATCGGTGTTTTACCGATAAACTCCCTCCATCATAATTTTTGAAAATCAGCTTTTCCTTTATATTTCAATTAGTTTCCAATCAACTTTAAAGTATTATTTGAGTTGTTGAGATTTAGACACTATACTTGATCGATTAGACGCCGGGTAATTTCTGAATGCCGTTAGACAGTGAAAAAAAACCGACACTGTTGTTAGTCGACGATGATGCAATTATCGCCGACAGCCTCGAGTATGTGCTGGGTGACGAATACCAGATCTCGCGTGCTTCGGATCGTACCTCGAGCTTTGCGTTGATTGACAAGATGTCGGACTCGCCGACCCTGGCGCTGGTTGATCTGGGCCTGCCTCCCAACACGCACCGTCCCGATGAAGGACTCGCGGTGATTCGCAAGATATCGCAAATGCACCCGACCACCCGGGTGCTGGTTTTATCCGGGCAGGACAACAAGCGGCATGTATTCCAGGCCAAGGAAGATGGAGCTGTCGATTTTATTTCCAAACCCTGCGACATTGCTGAAATCAAGGTGCGCCTGAAGAAGCAGATTATTGCCGGGGGTGGCGACGACATCGGCCACGGTGATATCGAGGGTATTATCGGGTCCAGTGAAGAGATCGAATTACTGCGCATGCAGATCCGCCAGATTGCCGATTCCCCCTACCCCGTGTTAATCGAAGGCGAGTCGGGTAGCGGCAAGGAAGTGACCGCCCGTAACCTGCACCTTTGCAGTTCACGCAGGCAGGAACCCTTCCTGACCCTGAACTGCGCGGCTTTCAATGGCGAACTGCTCGAGTCACAGTTGTTTGGCCACCTCAAGGGAGCGTTTACCGGTGCTACCGACACCAAGAAAGGTTTTTTCGAAGAGGCGGGTTCCGGCACGCTGTTGCTCGATGAAGTCGCCGACCTGCCCCTGGACTTGCAGGCCAAACTGCTGCGTGTGCTTGAGAATGGCGAGTATTACCGGCTTGGCGAAACCCAGCCACGACACTCGTCGGCGCGTGTCCTTGCCGCCACTAACAAGGATATATTCGCCGCGATTAAAAACGGGCTTTTCCGCGAAGATTTGTACCATCGGCTTAGCGTGCTGACGGTGCGTGTGCCATCGCTGCATGAACGCAATGAGGACAAGCACGAATTATTGCTCTATTTCATGCAGCAGGTGGCCGCAGAAGTAGCTACTTTCCAGTTCGACGACGAAGCGCTAAAGCTCTGGAATGATTATACTTTTCCGGGAAATGTGCGAGAATTACGTAATATAATAATTAGGCTTTCAGCGAAGTATCCAGGACAGACGATTAAGGCGGAAGTGCTGAAGAGGGAAATGTCAGGATTGCAACGACACAACGACACGCCAACTAGCGAAGACTGGCTTAGCGAAGAATTGCATCAAGCAGATTTTCAGCTTGATCAACTGCTCAAGCAGGTGGAGAAAAAGGCTATCGATCTGGCGATGCGCGAGTACGCGGGCAATGTCAGTAAAGCGGCTGCAATGCTAGGCATTAACCGTACTACCTTGTATGGCCGTATGGATCGGCTGGAAGACAGGGATTAAGTCATGTACGAAGATTATTTCGGCCTCGATCGACCGCCATTCAAGATTACCCCCGACACCAGCCTGTTTTACGACGGCGGCAAACGCGGCGATATTCTCGCGGCGCTGGTTTATGCGATCCACCGTGGCGAAGGCATCATCAAGGTAGTTGGTGAAGTGGGCAGCGGCAAAACCATGCTATGCCGCATGCTGCAGCTCAGGTTGCCCGACACGGTGGAGATTGTCTATATCGCCAACCCGAGCGTGTCAGCGGAAGACATCCTGTTCGTCATCGCGCATGAGTTGTCGCTGCCGGTAACCAAGCAGGCCTCCAAGCATGAAGTCATGCATTTGCTGCAGGATTACCTGCTGCAACGACATATGGAAAACAAGCAGGTGGTGTTGTTCATCGAGGAAGCGCAGGGAATGCCGCTGGATACGCTCGAGGAAATCCGCCTGTTATCGAATCTTGAAACCGATGAAAACAAACTGCTGCAGATTATTCTGTTTGGTCAGCCCGAACTCGATCAAAATTTGTCCGAACAGTCGATCCGTCAACTGCGCGAACGTATTACCCACAATTTTGAACTCGCGCCACTGACCCAGGATGAAATTCATAATTACCTGAACTTTCGCATGCGTGAAGTCGGTTACACCGGGCCGGAGTTAATCAATACCGCGGTGGCCAAAAAGGTTGAACTGCATTCCGAGGGTCTGTTGCGCCGGATTAACATTATCGCCGACAAGATCCTGCTATCGGCGTTTGCCGAGGGTACCCATAATCTAACCTCCAAGCATGTTACCGCAGCCGTGAACGATAGCGCTTTTAATCAGGCGGCGCCGCGCAGTAAATCGCGTATTTTCTGGTGGCTCGGTCTGCTCGCCGTAATCGCACTGCTATTTGCATTGTACCAGTCGCGCACGCACTGGATGGCAACCCTGGCCCTGGATTTACCGCCAAAACAGGAAAATGCTGTAAAAAATGACAATCCGATCACAGATATTGCGCCTCAGGCGATAGAGACTTATTCAGATAAGGCGCAGGTAGATACCACTGCGGATGCAGACCTGGAGCCGACTGCAGTGCAGCCTGTAGCCGCCGTCGAGGTGATTCAAACCGAGGTCGCAACTCAGCAGGAAAACGTAGCCCCGGTACAGCAAGACGACCCAGTGGTGAAACCGGCTGGAGTAGCAGTAGAGTCGGCCGAAGTGGTAGTGCAGGAAGAATTAGAAGTGGTAGTGCAGGAAGAATTAGAAGTATTAGTGCAGGCAGAAGGTGATATAGCCCAGGCTGAAGCAGTTAATGCGTCGGTGGACGAAGATCGTATCCTGCAAAATGCGCTCGATCAGGCCGCCTCAACTGTGTCGCTGGCCACTGAAACCGGCACTGCGCCCGACTTGACCGCTGATTACGATCGGTGGCTAAATGCAAAACTGCAGCAAAGTCGTGACTGGCTTAGTCAGGCAAATCGGAATAGTGTGTCGATTCAGGTGTTTGTGCGCAGCAAATCTGCGGTTCGTGAACTAGTCTATTATTTACGTAATGAATGGCCGCTGGATTTATCGGAAACGTATTTATATGAAGTAAGTACCGAAGATCGAAGTATATATCGGGTTTTTTATAGCGAATTTGATTCTTTGTCCCGTGGCAGGAACCAGCTTGAACAGTTGCCCGAGTCGGTAAAGAGAAATTCGCCATACCTGCATTCGGTTTACCGCATGCAGAAAGCATTGCTATAGCAGTCTGGATTTTAACTGGAATAACACAATGAAAAAAATTGCATTGTTACTCGCTCTAATCAACCTGTCGGCCTGCGCCAGCCTGATGGAAAAAGATGAACGCATGGCGGTTAAGGATGGTAATCATCTCGATGGGAAGCCTCCGATGGTCGAACCGGCCGCAGCTGATATACCCCCGGTTGTCTTGCAGGTGCCGATCATCGCTGCCCCCGAGCCCGTGGAACCCATGCAGACTTTCACCGTGGTCGCCACCGATTTACCTGCTAACGAGTTGCTCTTCGCGCTGGCCCGTGACGCCCGGATGAACATCGATATCGATCCGGCAATCGATGGTCGCGTCAGCATCAACGCGATCGACCAGACCCTGCCACAGATACTAAAACGGGTCTCGCGCCAGGTTGCGTTGCGTTATTACCTCGATGGCCCCAACCTGGTCGTTGCCAAAGACAATCCCTTTATGCGTACCTATCGAGTCGATTATCTCAATATGGTAAGAGACACCGACTCCAGCGTGGGGATCGAGACAGCGCTGGGTGAAGCAGGAGATGAGGGGGGCGCCAGTGGCGGTTCAGCGACGACTGTCACTAACTCGTCAAGTAACGATTTCTGGAAGTCGCTGGAAGCCAATATCGAAGCCTTGTCCAAGATCAACGGGGTCGCCGGCCAGGTAATCTCCAATCGTGAATCGGGAACAATTTCGGTATTTACCAGCTCCGCGGGGCACGAAAGTGTTCAGCGATTTATTGATGCGGTAGTCGGCAGCGCTCGCCGCCAGGTGTTGATCGAGGCCACCGTAGTCGAGGTTAAGCTGAACGATGAATTCCAGGCCGGGGTTGACTGGGCAAGAATCGCCGACGGTGATGGCTGGAGCATAGGGCAAAACCTGTTGGGCTCGACAACCACCCTGCCAGGGCTGGACGTAGGGCCTGTTACGGCACTCTCCTATTTTGATTCAAACTCGGATCGAACCATTAGCGGCGCACTCAGGGCACTTGATACTTTTGGTGATGTCTCCGTCATGTCGAGTCCAAAAATCATGGCATTGAACAACCAGACTTCGATACTTAAGGTCGCCGATAACGTCGTTTATTTTGAAATAGATGCAACCAGTAATATCAGCGGAGACGCGGCCATAGTAACCAATACTTTCAATACTACCGCGAAAACGGTGCCGGTTGGATTTGTCATGAATGTGACCCCTTTTATCACCAAGGATGGAGAGGTCCTGCTTAACATACGTCCGACCATTACCCGCATATTGCAATTTGTGAATGATCCTAATCCTGCCCTGGCGGAAGCGGGTGTTGTCTCCCAGATTCCGGAAATCCAGGTTCGCGAAATCGAGTCGGTGCTCAGGGTAACCAGCGGCAGTACGGCTGTTTTAGGCGGGCTGATGTCGGATGCTTCCAGCACTAATGATTCGGGACTGCCCGGGCTGCATGACGTTGAAGATGTTGGCATACTGTTTGGTACCAAGACCCGTGAATTCGTCAAAAGCGAGCTGGTTATTTTCCTGCGACCGCGCATTATCGAGGATGCCAGCCTCGAAACCAGTTTGCAGGATTTCAAGAGATTCCTGAAACCTGAGACTTTCTCCGAGTCAATAGAGACGACGCATGAGTTTACTGCTAGACGCGCTCAAAAAAGCCGCCGAACAAAAGGCGGAAAAGAGCAGGCAAGAGGAGACCCCTGCAGCCAGGCCGTCGGACGAGACGGAGATCACTGCGGCTGCGGAGGATCTCTCTGAGCTAGAGCAAAGCGCTGGCCACGGTTCGCATCAATCCGAACGCGAGGAGGATGAAACCGAACTCGATACTTCCGAAGTGCGGACCCGGCTCGAACGTACCCTGATCGAGCGTGAAGACGCCGATGACACCGAAATTGAAATTCCCGATTCAACCCAGACCCAGGCGCCTGCCTTAAGTTCGCAGATGCAAACCGGGGAAGATGAAACTATTGTCTTTGCCGCGGAAGACGTTTCAGATTTTCTGGGTGAACCGGAATTGGTTAATCGCGAGCCGCGTGATGAAACCGATCTCAGCCGGCTGCCGGTTGATGCGACCGACCTGAGTCAGGTGGCGCCGCAGCAGGATGCGGCCAGGCCCGCAGATAAAGTGGTGCGTGAAGACGACACCGATATTAGCAAACCCTTCCAGCCAGGCACCACACCCGAAATACAGGCACAAACTGGCAGTGGGGATGAGACCGATATCAGCCAACCCTTCCAGCCCGGTGACGCATCCGAAAATCCCGTCCGGCGCCGAAGTTGAGGATACGAGCGATGACGACGATATGTCCTTGCTGCTGGTGGAGCGTGATGACACGAATTTAACCGGGCGCACCTCGGTGACCGATCAGCAGACAGCGCAGGAAATCACGCAGGTAATGGCGTCCGATGATGCCGATAACGACGGGCTTGCGCTGGTTGATAAGACGCAGCATCGAGTTCCGGACGATATAACCGAGACCCTGGCACCGACGCAGACGAGTAGCACCGCGACTAACGGCGACTGCGACCGAGACGCAGGCTACCCAGGGCACCACCACGCGAATGGAAACCACTTCGACGCATACCTATGCGCCGGATAATTACGATCGTACCTTGATGCAACTCCCCAGCGATGATGCATCAAAAATATTTGCCGGGATGAAATCAGATTCCGATGTCGTGATGACACCTGACTACGCGAAGAAGGTGTTTCGCAGCAAGTCGTCGGCACAACGCATGCAGGTCTACAGGGTTTACTTCGGAATTGCGCTCGTGATTCTGTTTTCGATCGCTATATACGGCGTTTTCGAATTCCAGGATGAATCGAATAATATCGATGCCAGCTTGCGGCCGCTAAAACGTGATCCAATGCCCGGTATTATCAAGCCGGAAGACATTCAAACAGGATACAGATTTATTTGCCGAATCCGTAGCGAATGCACGGACTATCGAAATAATTGAAAACGCTGATAATGCCGGTGAAATCGTGACAGTTGATCGAAGGTCCCATCACCGATGAAGGGGTTATCACCGATGAGGCGTCGTCGCCAATGATGCTGAAATTGCTGATAAAGCCATGGTGACTGAAGACGTTGCGATCGAGGAAACGACTGTTGGAAACTGATAATTCAGCCGTCATTACCACTTCCGCGGCAGCGACGCAAACGGAGTCTGTCGAAACGACTGAGATCGCAAGCATCACCCAGGCAGAGGCGGCCGCTACCCGGTCTGAAAGTAGTTCTTCCACCCTGGAAATTATATCGAGTACCAAGGTCGGGCAAAAAGACCTGTGGTTACGTGAAGCCTATGATGCCTATAAATCCGGTAACGATAGCCTGGCGATGACTCGGTATAACCAGGTACTCGAGGTTGATCCGGGCAATCGTAATGCCTTGCTGGCGCGTGCTGCGATCAATGTACAGAATAATAACGGCAACGCCGCGATCAAGGATTACCAGACACTGCTATTGCGCAACCCAAAGGATTCGTTGGCGATGACATCCTTGCTAACAGTGGCCAATTATTCACCCGCTGGAAACCGAATCACAGCTCAAATTGATGATTCGTGACGAGCCCAACTCACCCTATTTGAATTTTGCACTGGCTAACGCCTATGGCGCGCAAAATCGTTGGCAGGAAGCACAGGGATATTACTTCAAAGCGTTGGAAAATAATCCCGGAGATCCGAATTACGCCTACAACCTGGCGGTAAGCCTGGAGCATATCGCACAACCCGTAGCGGCCGTTGCTTACTATCAGCGAGCCCTGGATAACATCGATAACGGTCTCGCGACTTTTAGCAGGGAAGTAGTGAGTCAACGGATGGAGACCCTGGCTAGACAATGAACGCGGAAAATAAACCCAAGCGACTGGGCGAGATTCTGATCGATGAAGGTGTCATCACCGAAGATCAGCTGAATATCGCCCTGACCGAGCAAAAAAAGGTACATGAACCGCTGGGTAAGCTGTTGGTCAACCTCGGCTTTGCCACCGAAGCCATCATGCGATCTGCGCTTGGCGAGGCCCTGGAACAGGCTAGCGTAGATCTGTCGCGCGTGGTTCCCGACCCCGATGCGATCAAAATGATCAATTCGGATACCGCGCGTAAACATAAGATCATCCCGCTGAATTATGATCCGGTGCGCAGCACGCTGACGATTGCGATGTCGGATACCTTTAACCTGTTCACGCTGGATCGGATTCGCATCCAGATTGGTCAGCATATCGAATTGATTCCGATCCTCTCGGGTGAAACCGAAATCTCCAATGCGATCGACCAGTTCTACGGTTACGAATTATCGATCGACGGCATTCTGCGTGAAATAGAAACCGGTGAAGCCGACTATACCAATTACCAGGGCGATATCGAGGAATACAGCCAGCCGCTGGTGCGCCTGGTGGATGTCATGCTTTCCGATGCGGTCAAGCGCGGCGCTTCGGACCTGCATTTCGAACCCGAGGAAAGCTTCCTGCGGATCCGCTACCGTATCGATGGCGTGTTACGCCAGATCCGCAGCCTGCATAAGACTTACTGGGCAGCGATCGCGGTGCGACTCAAGGTTATGGCGGACATGAACATCGCCGAAACCCGCTCACCCCAGGATGGCCGCATATCGCGCACCATAGTCGGTCGCCAGATCGACTTTCGTGTCGCTTCGCAGCCTACGATTCATGGTGAGAATATCGTGCTCAGGGTGCTCGATCGCGAGAAGGGTGTTATTCCGCTGGAAAATCTTGAGCTACCCAAGGAATCACTGCGCACCCTGAAGATCATGATGTCGCGACCCGAGGGTATTATCCTTGTTACGGGTCCGACCGGTAGCGGTAAGACAACCACGCTTTACTCGATGCTGAACTATATCAGTAGCGAGCAGATCAACATCATGACGCTGGAAGACCCGGTGGAATACCCGTTTCCATTGATTCGTCAGACTTCGGTCAACGAGGCTGCGGGAATGGATTTCTCTAACGGTATCAAGTCATTGATGCGCCAGGACCCGGATGTCATCCTGGTGGGTGAGGTGCGTGACGAAGAAACCGCCGAAATGGCTTTTCGTGCGGCAATGACAGGCCACCAGGTTTACTCGACGCTGCATACCAACTCCGCCATCGGCGCGCTGCCACGACTGCGCGATATCGGGATTATCCCGGAAATCATGGCTGGAAATATTATCGGGGTTGTTGCCCAGCGCCTGATTCGCAAGCTCTGCAAGTTCTGTAAAACCGCCTATGTCCCTGATGAAGATGATTTACGTATGCTTAGCAATAACCGGGGCATAGTGCCGGAAAAGATTTACAAGGCCAAGGGCTGTACCAGTTGCGACAATTCCGGTTACAAGGGGCGCATAGCCCTGCTCGAGATTCTCAAAATGAATTCGGATCTCGATGACTTGCTGGCGCATGGCGCGACCACCAAGGAAATCAAGGAGGCTGCCTACAAGCAGGGATTTTTCACGCTCGCCGATGACGGTATACGTCACATCATCGAGGGTGTTACGTCGATTAAAGAGGTCGCGCGCGTCGCCGACCTTACCGAGCGGATGAATTAGCTCATGCCGCTCTATCAGTACAAGGCAATCGATGCCAGCGGCAAATTTATCACCGGAAGCCTGGATGCCGGTAACGGCAATGATCTTGAGTTGCGCCTCGAAAAGATGGAAATGGACCTGGTTACCTTTAAACAGAAGGATCCGGGGGCCGACCTGTTTGGGCGCAACAAGGTCGGGCGCAGGGACTTAATCAATTTTTCATTTTACCTGGAGCAGTTGACCCGTGCCGGCGTACCGCTTCTGGAAGGTTTGGCCGACTTGCGTGACGGTGAAGAAAACCCGACCTTTCGCGACATCGTTACCGGCCTGATCGAAGCGATCGAGGGTGGTAATTCGTTTTCCCAGGCGCTCGGACTCTACCCTAAAATATTCGATGAGGTATTCGTCAGCCTGATCCGCGTCGGTGAGCGCAGCGGCAAGATGAGTGAGGTCCTGGTCGATATTACCGAAACGCTGAAATGGCAGGACGAATTGATTTCCAAGGCCAGAAAAATCATGACCTATCCGGCAGTTATCGGCACCCTGGTGATGTCGGTAATCATGTTCATGATGATTTTTATAGTGCCGGATATCATGGATGCGATTGTTGGACTGGGGGGCAAGATTCCCCTCGAGACGCGAATGCTGATGGCCACTTCAGATTTCCTGATCGATTTCTGGTATATCGTAATCAGCGCGCCGTTCGTAATTTTCTTTAGCCTCAAATATTTTTACAACACGAGTAGTAAGGCGCGTTTCAAACTGGATGGTATTTTGTTGAAGGTATGGGTGCTCGGCCCGGTCAATGAAAAGATCAAGGTTTCACGCTTTACCCGTTATTTTGCGCTGATGTTCGCCTCCGGAATAACGGTCCTCGACGCGATCAACCTGAGCAAGGCCGTGGTTAGCAACACCGTGCTCGAAGATGGTATCGAACGCGCCTGGCAACAGATTTCGGAAGGCAGCAGTATCAGCGAGGCGTTCAAGAACATCGGGATTTTCCCGCCGCTGGTCGTGCGCATGCTGCGCGTCGGTGAATCCAGTGGTCAAATGGACAAATCGCTGAACAATGTAAGTTACTTTTTCGATCGGGATATCAACGACAGCATCGAGAAACTGGAACCGGTTTTACAGACCTCGCTGATGGCATCGATCGGACTCATCGTGATGTGGCTGGCGCTTTCGGTACTCGGCCCGATTTACGATACCATTTCCACGATCGATTTTTGACGGCATAGATATGAAAAGAATTCTATATTTTACCGGTTACAGAATGGTCGCGCAGGAATGGTCTGGCCATAAGCTTGCGAGCAGTGTTTACTTCGAACCCGATGACCAGGGCCTTGATCTGTTCAGCGCCTACCTGCGTTCGTTTCGCGATGAACCCGTGCGCCTGCTGGTCGATTTAATCGAGGAAGAATTCCGCCAGATAAAAATTCCGCTGTTACGCGGTTCTGATCGCAGTGCAATCCTCAAGCGTAACTATGCCAAGTACTTCCGCAACTCTGAATACAGGTATGCAGTTTCACAATCGGTGGAGAAAAAGACCCGTAAGGAAGAGAAACTGCTACTCATTGGTCTCACTAACCAGTATCTGCTGGAACCCTGGCTAAAAATCATCGAAGAAACGCGCACGCCGCTATCAGGCATCATCAGTTTACCGTTACTGTCGGAGAATTATGTAAAGGAACTGAAATCGGAGCATAAGACGATAATTCTCGTCAGTCAGCAGGTACCGAGTAATCTGCGGCAATCGGTTTTTGTTGACGGCAAGCTGGTGCTGAGTCGATTGGTGCCGATCGCGAGTTTTTACCAGGGCGATTACGCGTCAGACGTGTTGCGAGATATTGAATCGACCCAGCGTTACCTGATCAGTCAGCGTATTGTCGAGCGTGCGGAATCCGTGGCGGTGCACATTCTGACCAATAAACGCCATTTCGATAAACTCCTGATGCGTTGTGAAGAATGAGAGTTACTTCGATTTTAAAATTCATGAAATCAATGAGTTACTGGAGCGTGAAAAGATCGATGTCGGCGATGAACAGGATTTCAGCTCGGGGCTTTACTGCTACATGGCGAGCAAGAAACTATTCCCTGAATCATTACGCGCAACCGAAAGAACGAAAATATTTCCAGCTTCATCGTACCGGGCTGGTAATAACCGCGGCGAGTATCGCACTAATTTCAATTGGTATAGGTATGGCTGTAACCAGCGGAGTAAAAGGCTGGCTCTACCACGATACTATCAGCGAGACCACGCTGATCGAGCAAAAATACAAGGCCAAGTTCAACCAGCTCAGTGAAACCCGAATCGACTCGACCACATCGACAACCAGCATGCAAAATATCGTGCAGGCCGTCGAAACCATACAGAATCAGTACCTGCGTGACCCCGAAGAAATGCTGGCAATGGTCAGTAAGGATATCAGTATTTTCTCTGATATCAGGGTCAAGAGAATCGATTGGTTCGTATCCAATGTTTCTGATTCGATGGGAGCCGATGAAGTCGTGTGGGGTAAGGCACAAGTGCGCCGCCAGAAGAAAACTGCAAACAAAGATCCGAACAAACCCAAACCCAAAAAGGGCTATTTTGAAATTGCCAATGTGGAAGGGGAATTTCTGAATTTTGACGGTAATTATCGTTACGCGCTGAGTGCGGTCGACGATCTCGAAAAAACAATGTCCGAATCAGGTAAATATTACTCGGTGGAAATTACCAAACGCCCGCTGGATATCGAATCGGACAATCAACTTAGTGGTGATGTGGGCTCCAGTGGCAGTCTAAAAAGACACAGTGCCGAAGTTGCTTTTCGCGTCGTGAGGGAGATTGTGAAGAATGAGTAATATAGACTGGTTCTACCTGAAACGGCCGATTATCATTTTTTTTGCGGCACTTTTCACTGCCATGGCGTTCGCCGCCGCAGGTTACCAGTATGAAAAGTCGCAGCATGAAGACTATCAACGGGCCCTATCCACGCTAAACACAACTTTCAGGCTATATCGCAACATTGTTAACGATATCGATCTACTCGAGCAGTATCGTGCGCTTTACAGTGATTACAAAACGACTGGACTGGTCGGCAAAGAGCGCCGCCTGAGCTGGATCGAAAGCCTTGAATCCACCAACGAGGTGCTGCGACTACCGACCCTGGGCTATAGCCTGAAACCACAAGAAAAATTCGAACGACCGGGATTTATAATTAAACGAGATGTATCGGTGTTGAGTTCGGCGATGGATATGTCGATGGGGTTGTTGCATGAAGAGGATCTATTTGCGTTGCTCGAAGGTTTACGCCTGTCGATCAGTAACTTGTTCACTGTTGACAGTTGTTCGATGAACCGGCTAACGACAATTGACACGCCACTGGATACCAAGCGCAGTAACCTGAGAACAGATTGCACGATTCGATGGGTGACAGTCGATGCAAAGTAAGCTTATTCCCCTGACAGCGATATCGATTCTGTTGCCCCTGTGCACGGGTGCTGTCCAGGTTGCTCAAGCAGCTGAGTTATCGACGCTGTTCACAACTCCGGCAGAACGGCAGCTTATCAATTCCAATCGTTATAAGAATGATGAAGGCGTACCTGTAACCGTCGAGACCGAAGCCATACAGGAGCCGCTCCAACAGTTGGTCCGCAAAGAAGTGACTCGGGAATACAAGATTTCCGGGATTACGGTTTCCAGCGACGGGCCGCATACCGTGTGGATCAACTCATTAGCCTACGAGGATGGCGAACAACTCGAAGACAAGAGCAGGATCAAGGTTCTGGTAGGGGATGAAATCAAGGTCAGAATTACCACGCCGGATGGTAAGAAGTACTATGCAACCAGCGGCGAGGTAGTCGAAGTTACTTTTCTGGAGCCGATTGAAAAACAGGAATGAAGAATTTTGTCAACAACGCTCAAAGTGGCTATGCGCTGGTGATCTTCCTGCTGGTCCTGATATCGATGGGAGGCGTCGTCGTCGCGGGTTATTCCCAGGCAGTGAAACGCGAAGTCGATACTAGCCGTTATAATCACAATAAACGAGTACTTGAGCAGGCCAAGCAGGCATTGCTAATGTTTGCCTACAACTATCCGTCCAGCAATGATAGAGGACCGGGCAGACTGCCTTGCCCAGACCACGACAATGACGGCGATATTGATTTCCCGCTCGACTGCGATACGGTGGGGCGATTTCCATGGAAAGATTCCCGCTTGAATATTCAGGAAACGCTCGACGCTGATGGGGAAGTGTTGTGGTATGCCGTATCGAGCTCATTTAACAATATGCCTGGTGGTATAGTTAACCCCAATAGTTCCGGTACGATCACGCTGTTCGATCAATCAGGTAATCGTGTTTATGATGGCTCCGCCGGTGAGGGAATTGCTGCGATAATTATAGCGCCAAGCAATACGTCGTAGTAAATAATGACATAACA
>CAWCBX010000121.1:0-6767 GCA_963793595.1 uncultured Gammaproteobacteria bacterium
CTGTCATGATCTGCCTGTGTTTATCATCCGGGACAGTGCTTTCAATGTTAACACCGATTTGAATAGATGCATCATTTCCACGCTTAACTGTCCCTATAACCCATTGCAGGCCCTGATCGTATCCTGGATACTCATGACCACCTCGCCCGGTTCGCAACTGATCCAGCAGCGACGCGGGTGCGTATAAACGATTCATGTCTGACAATACCAACTCATTAACCAATGGATGAACATCCACGGCAGGTCATCGTCATTGGCGGCAGCGGTGGCATTGGCCAGGCGCTGGTCAATGAATTGCTGCAGCGCTTCCCTGCGGCTGATATTGCGGCAACTTATCATCAGGCCGAGATCCCACTGCGGCACGAACGTCTCCATTGGCATCAGCTTGATATCCGGGATTCGGTGCAGATCGAGTCCTGGTCGGCCGGCTTTGACCGTGTGGACTGGATCATCAACTGTGCCGGTTACCTGCATGGTGATGCGGGTGGCCCGGAAAAAAGCATTCGTTCCCTGCAGCCCGACTTTCTGCTGGAAAACATTAAGATCAATACCTTGCCCACGCTGCTGCTGGCACGTTACTTCGCAGTCGCCCTGAAGCAAAGCCCGGCGCCTGTGCTGGCTACCGTTTCTGCCCGTGTCGGCAGTATCGAAGACAACCGGCTCGGTGGCTGGTATAGCTATCGTATATCCAAGGCGGCTCTCAACATGGCACTGAAGACCCTCAGCATCGAGTGGAAACACAGCCATCCTCGGGGCTGCGTGGCCGCGTTGCATCCCGGCACCAACGATACTGGTCTGTCGAAACCGTTCCAGGCCAGGGTGGCGCCACAAAACCTGTTCGAGCCATCTTATACGGCGTCAATGTTCGTCAAACTGCTGTCAAACCTCGATCCCGACCAGAGTGGAAAATTCTGGGCCTGGGACGGGGAAATCATTGCCTGGTAACCAACCCGAGGAGAAACCATGAAATCATCCAGACTACTGCTCGCAATCCCCCTGTTACTGCTCGTGAATAGCGCTTACGCCAGTTGTGATTCACTGCTCGACTTCGAGGCACAGAAACTTCGTTCCAGCGAGCGGGTTAATTTTTGCAGTGACTATAAGGACAAGGTACTGCTGGTGGTGAACACCGCCAGCCATTGCGGCTTCACACCTCAATTCAAGGGCCTTGAATCGCTCTATGACAAGTACCGTGACCAGGGCCTCGAAATTGTCGGTTTTCCGTCTAACGACTTTTACCAGGAGGCAAGTGACGAGAGTAAGACGGCCGAGGTTTGCTACATTAATTACGGCGTTACTTTCACCATGCTTTCCCCGAGCGCGGTTCGTGGCAGTGATGCCAACCCGTTGTTCCGGCAGCTGGCCGAACAAACCGGCAGTGCGCCGAGCTGGAACTTCAACAAGTACCTCATCGCTCGGGACGGCAAAACGGTAAAGCACTATGGTTCCATGGTAAAGCCGACCGGCAGCGCACTCGAGCAGGACATTGTGCAATCCTTACAGATGTAGACCGGCATGATCTCCTCGCAACTCATTACCTGGGCGCTAGGTCTGGCCGGACTTATACCGTTCGTCATTCCTGCGTTCCTGGTAGTTGCAGGATCAGGCCATGCCGATCTTTCGGCCTCGATCGCGGAGACCTATGCATTCGGAATTATCTGTTTTCTCACCGGCAGCTGGTGGGGTATGGCGTTGACTCCCGGCCATCGGGCCGCCCTGTTGTTGAGTAACCTCTATTTCCTGGCCGCTTTTTTTATCTTCCTGTTCGCGCTGCCGTGGTGGCCGCTGGCAGCGGCGGTGTTATTGATCGGTATCTTCGTTGCCGAACTCAATACATCGTTATTCCCTGCATTTCCCGGCCATTATCGCAACATGCGAATGGCCCTGACCCTGATTGCGAGCGTCTCGATGCTGGCGATCCATCTTACCCGCTAGGATGGGCGGCAAACAGGTTGTGATCCAAAAAGCGCCAGCTTGCGTAATTGTTATTAATCTCACACGAGTCACCAGTGAATTATGAAACCAGCATCAAGTATTCGTAACTGGAGCAAGCCGGCGCGGGTCAGCGAGGCCAGGATCAATATCAGCAACCTTCGCTTGCGTACCTTCATCGGTTTTAATCCCGAAGAAAAGGCCAAGCAACAGGACGTCATCGTCAACGCGGAAATACGCTATCGTGCAGATGCTGCGTTTGTCAGCGATGACGAGGCCGATGCCCTGAATTACAAGAATATTACCAAACGCATGATTGATCATATCGAGCAGGGGCGCTTCCACCTGCTGGAAAAATTGACCGCTGATTTGCTGGCTATAGCCTCCGAGTCTGAACAGGTCAGTTTTGCAGAAGTCAGGGTCGACAAGCCGCATGCACTGCGCTTTGCAGATTCGGTCTCGGTCACCCTTAGTGCATCGCGCGACTAGGACGACTACCGTGAACGATTCGATTTCTCCGATTGTGATTACTGGCGGTGCCCAAAGGCTCGGACTCGCGGTGGCGTTGGCACTGCATCGGGAAAACTATCCAGTTGTTATTACCTATCGGAAACAACGCCCACTGTTGCAACAGCTCGAACAACAGGGCATAGAAACCATTCAGGCCGACTTTGGCGATGAGCAGGGTGTGGCTGGTCTTGTCGAGGAACTACGCTCCAGGTTCTCGTCGCTTCGGGCGATCATCCACAACGCTTCCGAATGGATGCCCGAGGGGAATGCAGAGCCGGATAACAGGGTGATGCAGAGCATGCTCAGTGTTCATGTAGTCGCGCCCTACCTGCTGAACCAGCAATGTGGTGACTTACTGCGCCGCCATGGGGAACTTCACGGGCACGCGGATATCATTCACATGAGCGATTACGTGGCGAGCACCGGTAGCAAAAAACATATCGCTTACGCGGCCAGCAAGGCCGCGCTGGATAACCTGACTCTGTCCTTCGCCAGCAAGTTCGCCCCGCTGGTCAAGGTCAACAGCATTGCCCCGGCGCTACTGATGTTCAACCACGATGACGACGCTGCCTATCGTGAGAAGGCGCTCAGGAAATCTCTGCTGGGCATTGCGCCGGGAGAAGCGGAGGGTGTCAATGCCATTCGCTACATTCTCGAAAGTCGTTACCTTACCGGTAAAACCATTGGACTCGATGGCGGTCGTCATCTTGCCCAGGCTAGTTAATTTGCCATCAACCCAGAATAGCAATAGCAACCTTAAAGGAAGAACCATGAACACAAATCTAGCACGCTCGGCTACACAAATTCCGTCTCCGTATTCAGGCGAAGCCGACCAGGTGCGCTACGCACTGATCGAGCGCGGTCTGGAAACACCATTGCTGCCCCACCAGTATGAGCGTGATGAAAAATACCAGCGCATCAAAAATTCGTTTACCGACATTGCCAGGACGCTAGGACTCGATCTGAACGACGACAGCCTTTGTGAAACACCACACCGCATTGCGAAAATGTACGTCGACGAAATATTCTCCGGGCTCGACTACTCGAATTTTCCGAAGATCACCGTAATCGACAACAAGATGGGTGTCGAAGAAATGGTCAAGGTCAGCGACATTAGCCTGACCAGTACCTGCGAGCATCATTTTGTTACCATCGACGGAACCGCCAAGGTTGCTTACATACCGAAGGATAAAATTATTGGCCTGTCCAAGATCAATCGTTTAGTACGTTTCTTCGCGCAACGTCCCCAGGTGCAGGAACGGCTCACCCAGCAGGTGCTGGTAGCACTGCAAACCCTGTTGCAAACCGATGATGTCGCAATCAGCATCGACGCCACGCATTATTGCGTCAAGTCGCGTGGTGTCATGGATGCCAACTCGCGCACGCAAACCACGGCTCTCGGTGGAATTTTCAAGGCCCGCCACAAGACGCGCGCCGAGTTTCTCGCCTGAGCGACGGTGAAAGCACAGACGATCGACCCGCAGGAAGTTGCCTACTACACGCGGCTTGCAGAACAGTGGTGGGACAAGCAGGGGAAATTCTGGCCGCTGCATCGACTCAATGAATTACGCGTGCAGTATCTTAAAGATCAGATCTGTCTTCATTACGGGCGGCCATCTGAAAACGAAAAACCCCTGGCCGGGCTCAACATCCTGGATATCGGTTGCGGTGGCGGAATACTGTCCGAATCGATGGCAGCCCTCGGAGCAAACGTCCATGGTATCGATGTCGTCGAAAAAAGTATCAGCGTGGCACGGCAGCATGGCCTGCAGGAAGGTTTGCTGATCGATTACGAATTGACCAGTGTCGAAGACCTGATCGAGCGTGAGCATAAATACGATATAGTGCTTAACATGGAGGTAGTCGAGCACGTGCTTGATCTCCCTCTGTTTGTGTCGGCCTGCGCAAAACTGGTCACGGATGACGGCATCATGTTTGTCGCGACGATAAATCGCAATCTCCTGTCCTGGCTGTTTGCGATCGTGGGTGCCGAATACATTCTGCGCTGGTTACCCAGAGGAACACATTCCTGGCGTAAATTTGTGCGGCCCGGGGAACTGGAAAGCCTTGCTCGGTCAAAATGGTCTTGCCGTCAGCTCATCTGTCGGGGTCAGCGTCAATCCCGTGACCCGGCGCTTCAAGCTGTGCCGGAGGCTCGCGGTTAACTACATGCTATCGGTAAGCCCTGTCCGGTAAGGGTAAGCAGGATAAAGGTTCTGTTGTTAAATGCAGATGGTCATTTTCCGTGTGCTGCGACTGACCGGGCTATAGCGGAGAGCCTTGATACCTGGCCAGGGCGCGTTCACGGGTGACCTTTAAATCGAGTATCGGTGCTGGATAGTCTATTCCCAGGGTAATTCCTGCAGCTCGCAAAATCTCGGCACTCGCCTCCCAGGGTTTGTGGCGAAATCTGGCCGGAAGAGCAGCGAGCTCCGGACAGTAGCGCAGCAGGTAGTCTCCTTCAGGATCAAATTTTTCACTCTGCAGCACCGGGTTGAAAATTCTGAAATAGGGCGCTGCATCGGCGCCGGACCCGGCACACCATTGCCAACTGGCGCTGTTGCTGGCGAGATCTGCATCCACCAGGCAATCCCAGAACCAGGCCTCGCCCTGGCGCCAGTGCAGCAACATGTTTTTGATCAGAAATGACGCAACGATCATCCTGACCCGGTTATGCATGTAGCCGGTTTGCCAGAGTTCGCGCAGGCCGGCATCGACAATCGGGAAACCGGTTTGCCCGCGTTGCCATGCCTGCAGGCCGGGTTCGTCATCGAGCCACTGAAAGCCATCGAATTTACGATTGAAGTTCTGCACGGGTAGCTGCGGGAAGTGGTACAACAGATGATATGAAAATTCCCGCCAGGCGATCTCACGCAGAAAATGCGCAGGTCCGTCGCTGCTATTAGACAGCGAGGCATGTCCGATTCGATGCCAGGCCTGGTGCGGTGATATTTCGCCAAAATGCAGATGAGGGGAGAGCCTGGAAGTGGCATCCAGTGCGGGAAAATCGCGGCCGCTTTTATAGGTATCAAGGCAGTCCTCGCAAAAGCTATCCATCCGGTGTAGCGCCGCGGTCTCTCCGATCCGCCAGTGACTGAGCAGGGATTCATGCCATGACATCGTCGTTGGTAGCAGGTCGAGTTCGTTCAGTGTTTTACTCGCGGCGATTGTTTCGTCGTGCCAGCGAATCCTGGCTGGCGGTGGCAGCGGTTGGCGAGGCTGCCGGCTGTGACAGGCAGCCTTTCTGATAGTAGGGTGTGAACACGCGGTACGGTGTGCCATCTTTCTTGGCAACAGTCCACGGCTCCCAGAGCAGGGCGGCGTTGAAGCTGCGATGCTCGGTATTGTTAGCGCTTAGATCAAGTTTGATTTGCGCATCGCGCTGTATGCGCCAGGGTTCGTAGCATCGATTCCAGAAAACCGAATTCACGGGAAGGCCAGTAACAAGCGCTTCGATAATTTCGCGTGCATTGCCACGAAAAAGCACCAGCCTGCCGTCGAGCGATTCATTCAACGCGGCCAGCGAGTGGTGCAACCAGACCCGACTGGCGGCACCCATGGCCGAGTCACCTGCATTGACATCGTCGAGTATGTATATTGGCAATACCTCTCCGCACTCGGCGGCGGCACTCAGGGCCGGGTTATCGGTTATGCGCAGGTCCTGGCGGAACCAGGCAATAGACAGGTTTTTTGCGGTCACGGGCAAGAGGCGTAGTTGGCGCTAGAGTGAATTGAGTAACATTAACTCGTCTGGATGCGGTTGCATGTAATACGAGCGATCGATGTATTCGTTAGGATTTCTGCGAAAATGATGTCGCAGCAGGGTAATGGGCACGATCAGGGGAAGTAAGCCACGGCGATAGTTTTCAATGCTGTCGGTCAATTCCTGCTTGTCACTTTTATCAAGGTCCTGCTTCAGGTAACCGCGTATATGCTCGAGCACATTGACATGGTTCGATCGTTTGGCATAAATCTTCAGGATGGCCATCAGGTCAACCAGATAGCGTGTCGCGTAGTCTTCGATGGGCTGTTGATGTGCGGCGGAGAGTTCTCGTCCCAGCTTGCGACCGAGATTCTGATCATGGCTGTAAAGTATCAATTTATGACGCGCGTGAAAGTCTGTCAGTGAGGCCCAGTCCAGACCGGCGTCGATCATGTCCTGCCAGCGTCGGTATATGAACACCCGTTTGACGAAACTTTCACGTAACACCGGGTCGCCGAGGCGGCCTTCCTCTTCGATCGGCAGGGTCGGAAAATTACGCATCATGGTTTCGGTGTACAAACCCACCCCGCTGCGCTGGGGCTGGTCCTTGTAGTAAACCCTG
>CAWCBX010000122.1:0-20562 GCA_963793595.1 uncultured Gammaproteobacteria bacterium
ACCTCCATGTAGGCTCGCACCCAACGTCCCTGTTGCGCAGCGTGCCGCAAAAATATACCCATATCCACGACTTGATAGTGTCAGCATCCCGGATAGATGGAGGCTACCTCGGAAGATCGTCCGCAAAAGTGTAGCGAGGCATGGATGCCGAGCTCCAAGCGGCCACAAGGATGTGCCAAACGGCGCTTTTTTGCCGTTTGGGAGCGCCTTTTACGGACGATCTTCCGAGGTAGCCCTGGAACGTCAGCGTACCCGTGATCGGGCGTTTTTCCAGATAGAAGCAGGGTGAGTCTACTGTAAGGCCAGCCATTGTTTGGTGGCTATTAGATGGAGGCGAGTTTAGCCGGGCTTTGCTTGAGCAGGCCGGGATCGAGTATGGTGGCGGCCTGGTATTTATCGCTGGTTTCAGGGTAGTCGAGGGTAAAATGCAGCCCCCGGCTCTCCTTGCGTGCCAACGCCGAGCGGATTATTAATTCCGCAACCACGACAAGATTACGTAATTCGAGTAAATCGGGGGATACCTTGTAGTTACCGTAATATTCATTTATCTCGCTCTTCAGCAACTCGGTACGGTGCAGAGCGCGTTCCAGGCGTTTGTTGGTACGCACGATACCGACGTAATCCCACATAAAACGCCTTAGTTCATCCCAGTTGTGCGCGACCACGATGTCTTCATCAGAATCGGTGACCTGGGACTCATCCCAGCGATCCAGTAGCGGTAACTTTTCATTAGTGTCGATCTCGGCGGCGATTTTATCTGCGGCTGCCTGTGCAAACACCAGGCATTCAAGCAGTGAATTACTGGCCATACGATTGGCGCCATGCAACCCCGAACAGGCAACTTCACCGACCGCATAAAGGTTCTCCAGGTCGGTACGGCCATCGATATCAACCATTACTCCACCACAGGTGTAATGGGCTGCCGGAACTACCGGTATTGGTTGCCTGGTGATATCGATATCAAATTCGAGGCAGCGCCGATAAATGGTCGGGAAATGCGACTTTATGAAGGCGCTGCTTTTATGGCTGATGTCCAGGTATACACAATCAATGCCGAGGCGTTTCATTTCATGGTCAATCGCGCGCGCGACGATATCTCGCGGGGCGAGTTCCGCTCGTTCATCGAAACCCGGCATAAACCGTTCTCCGCCTGGTAACAGCAATTTGCCGCCTTCACCGCGAATCGCCTCGGTAATCAGAAATGATTTTGCTTCGGGGTGATAAAGACAGGTTGGATGAAACTGGATAAATTCCATATTTGCTACTCGACAACCGGCGCGCCATGCCATCGCAATGCCGTCACCAGTAGAACCATCGGGATTGCTGGTATATAGATAAACCTTGCTGGCGCCACCGGTAGCGAGGATTATTTTGCGCGCCCTGAACACGTCAACATGTTGATCCTGTCGGTTGAGTGCGTAGAGACCCACACACTTTTGCTGCCGGCGTATGAGATCGATAGCAATATGCTGATTGAATACGTGGATATTACTCCGTTCCAGCACATGTGCCTGCAGGGTTTCCTGCAGGGCTTTACCGGTAGCGTCGGCAGCATGCACGACCCTGCGCCGACTATGTCCGCCTTCGCGGGTTAAATGAAAGCCACTGTCGCTGATTTCCTGGCGATCACGCGTAAATGGCATGCCAAGGGATGTGAGCCAATCGATACATTGCCTGCCGGCGCCGGCACAAAGCCTGACCACCGACTCATCGCATAGACCGGCACCGGCCGCGATGGTATCGGCGGTGTGCTGATCGATACTATCTTCGGGCTCAAGCACTGCCGAAATCCCGCCCTGTGCCCAGTAACTTGAATGTTGTTCACCCGGGGTCTTGGCCAGGACTGCGACCTTAAGCGTTGTAGGTAAGTGCAAGGCCGCGGACAGGCCCGCGGCTCCGGAACCGATGATAATGACATCAAACTTGAACTGAGTGCTCATATCGACCTGAGATAACGGAATCGTTGCAGTATAGTGATATTCTGCATAACTCGAAAGCGCGCTTCCGGCAGAACTTTTTATAATATAATCAGTCCTTATGTCGGAGACTGGAAAATAAGTTTTTATTATCTCCAAAAATTATAATTAAACCAGGGTCGCAAATGGGGATTAATTTGCTCGACGCAGAGTTGGTGAAACGGGTACAGGCCGGAGATACGGGCGCCTTTGATTTGCTGGTACAGAAATATCAGCACAAGGTAATCAACATGGTCGGCAGGTTTGTATCTGACCATGCGGAATGCCAGGATATCGCTCAGGACGCTTTTATCAAGGCGTATCGCGCTATAAATGGCTTCAGGGGTGATAGCCAGTTTTATACCTGGCTTTATCGAATCGCCGCCAATACAGCGAAGAATCACCTCGCATCGAGAGCGCGCAAATCACCGGGCTATACTGTTGATATCGAAGACGCTCAACATTTCGAGGGTGAGTCCGGGCTCAAAGAATATGCCAATCCCGAAAATCTGTTGCTGACCGATGAAATCAGGCAAACAATTTTCACCGTGATTGAAAAATTGCCGGATGATCTGAAATCGGCAATTACGTTGCGCGAAATCGATGGTTTGAGCTATGAAGAGATCGCGGATGTGATGGATTGTCCTATTGGCACGGTTCGATCCAGAATTTTTCGCGCCAGAGATGTAATTGATAAGGAACTTAGACCGCTGTTAGAGTGACTAAGTAACAGATTTTTACAGCCAGTAGTTTAATACTGGCTAACACGAGACTTGGATATGACAGATCTAAACGAGAAACTATCGCTCCTGCTGGACGATTATACCGATGATAATGTCGACACAACCATCGATGAAGTGATTGGTGACGTCAATTTGCAGTATCGCACGCGCCGTTATCGAATGATCGGTGAGGCCATGCGAAATGAGTTGCCGCCGGCTATCGATACCGGTTTTCATAGCGCTGTGATGGCACAGATTCATGATCAGGCTGAGACACCCGATGCCGCTCCGATGGCGGCACAGAAAACAGCAGTGAAACATTCTTTATTGAGCTGGATGACGTTGAAGCCTCTGGCCGGTTTGGCAGTAGCCGCGAGCGTGGCGATGGTTACGGTCGCGTTGTGGCAACCTCTTAAGCAGGAGTCGGGGCAGCCTGGTGATAGCCTCGTGAGTGCCGATCAGGAGAAGATACAAAAGCTTGCCGAACAGCAGTTACAGGGCGGCGCGGTAACGGTATCAACCAGAGTGCAAAACCCTGGTACGCGCTGGAAGGTAGAACGCGAGTCGCCCGGGATGCAACAGAAATTGAACGCTTACCTGGTAAATCACACCGAACAATCCAACTCGATGCAGGGACTAATCCCGCAAGCACGGGTCGCCGGTTTTGATGCCCAGCAGTGATACCGGACGCATGGTCAATTCTTTGCGCAAAAATCTACTACCCGTCCTGTTATCGACGCTGATCAGCGTTCCGGCTATGGCCGATCCAGCGATGGATTGGGTGCAAAAAATGTCTTCGGCGATGCGCAACCTGAACTATCGTGGTGATTTTGTATATTTGCATGACAATCAGCTCGAAAGCATGCGGATTTCGCATTACACGGATGAAAATGGCGAAAAAGAACGGCTTATTTCGCTCAACGGCGAAGCCCGTGAGGTTATCAGGGACAACCAGAATTTGACCTGTATCTGGCCTTCGAGCCGCAAGGTCGTGGTGGATTTTTCGCGCAGGAATAGCTTTTCGCCGATATTTATTCCGGAAGATATCGCACGGCTTGAAAAATTCTACGACATGAAGTTACTGAGCAATGACCGGGTTGCCGGCATGAACGCCGTGGTAGTGCATATCGATCCCAGGGACAAGTACCGCTATGGTATGAAATTCTGGATTAACGACCAAAACGGGCTGATGATGAAATCCAACCTGATCAATGAAGATGGCAAGGTGGTCGAAGAAGTCATGTTTACCAGCTTGAAGCTGTTCGATGACGATGAAAAGCTGGTCGTCGACACGATGCCGAAAATCGATGAAAATTTTACCCTGGTACGCTATCACAGCGGTGACAGCTCAAAGTCGTTTGCAGCCGACAACGCCTGGCAGCTTGCCAACGCACCGGGCGGCTTTTGGCGTGAATCAGTGTTGAAACGTAAAATTCCCGGTACCGATCACTTCGTCCAACAGATGGTTTACACCGACGGCCTGGCTTCGCTTTCGATATTCATCGAGAAGAAAACCGGCCTCAGCTCCGGTGGGATGTCTTCGATGGGCGCAGTCAATGCCTTTATCCGTATTCTGAATGATTATTCGGTCACCGTGATTGGTGAAGTGCCTGCAATCACTGTCAAACAGCTAGCCGAATCAGTATCCTATCAGCAGCAATAAGCTTCACTGAGGGTCATGCCAGGGCATGCTTCGCGTTAATCACGCCTTGCGATCGTCTTAATTTGGTATCAAACTCCTTATCTTGGTAAATTTATTTCAGGTTTCCGGCATGATTACTGAACAGGCGATCGTTACCCGCCGTGATGGCAGTCGGGTTGAACTCGAGCTGCAGCGAGGCTCGGCATGTGGCCAGTGCGAATTGAGCCAGGGCTGTGGCACCGGTGCGCTGGGACGGTTACTGGGTAAGCGCTCGAAACCACTTGTCATCGAAACTGATCGTGATTTGAAGCCCGGCGACAGATTGCAGCTGGGACTGTCTGAATCGGCACTGGTAAAAGCAAGCTTGACTGTTTACGGACTACCATTGCTGGGTATGGTTGTCGCGGGATTAATCGCCAGTTTTGCTGTCGTGTCAGAAGCTTTGATTGCGCTGGCCGCCTGTGTCGGGTTTATCGGAGGATTTAAATTTTCCAGCTATCTTTCCCGTCCGCTTGAAGATGACCTGCTGACACCATATATCGTTGATATTCGGGTGAACCCCGGCCCCTAACTGGAGTCTTAAGACTGTATTTGAAGCAATCTGGAAACAATTCATGAAATATTTAACAAACCATATTTACCGTGTCATATTCGTCGTCCTGTTCAGCTTGCCGCTGGCAGCCCAGGCGGCGTTACCTGATTTCACCAAGATCGTCGATGAAGCCAAGGATTCGGTGGTCAACATCAGTACCAAGACCAAGGCTAAGAAAAGCAGTTCCAGGGAGTACAATATTCCCGAGTTACCCGAAGGCTCGCCATTTGGAGAGTTGTTCGAAAAGTTTTTCGATCGTGACGAAATCGAGCGTGGCCGTCGCGACGCACAATCCCTGGGCTCGGGGTTCATAATTTCAGACGACGGTTATATTCTCACCAATCACCACGTCATTGCCGGCGCCGATGAAGTCATAGTGCGCATGTCGAATCGCAAGGAGTTCATCGCCAAAATCATTGGCTCCGATGAAGCTTCCGATGTCGCGGTACTAAAGGTTGAGGCTGAAAAACTGCCGGTCCTGGAGTTTGGTGATTCGGATGAACTGAAAGTGGGTGAATGGGTGTTGGCGATTGGTTCGCCATTCGGATTTGACCACAGCGTCACGGCGGGAATTGTGAGCGCCAAGGGCCGTAGTTTACCGAGCGACAACTACGTACCGTTTATCCAGACGGACGTTGCCATCAACCCGGGAAATTCTGGTGGCCCGTTATTCAACCTGGATGGTGAAGTCGTAGGTATAAATTCTCAAATTTATAGTCGTACCGGCGGTTTCATGGGCTTGTCGTTTGCCATTCCTATCGAGATGGCAGTCGATGTTGCTAACCAGATCAAGGAAACCGGTACGGTATCGCGCGGTTGGCTGGGTGTATTAATCCAGGAAGTCACACGAGAACTGGCGGAGTCTTTTGGTATGAATGATCCTCACGGGGCGCTGGTGGCAAAAGTGCTCGATGACAGTCCGGCTGCTGCAGCCGGTCTCGAGGTCGGCGATGTGATCGTAGAGTTTAATGGCAAAAAAGTGATTCGTTCCAGTTCTTTGCCGCCACTGGTAGGCCGAGCGAAGGTTGGTCAGCAGGCACAGGTAACCGTCATTCGAAACAAGCAGCGGCGTGACATCGGGGTGCAGATTGCGGAACTGCCGGGTGCAATAACGCAGGCTGCATATACTCCCGAAGACGACCAGGTAATCGAAGAGTCGGCGCTAGGGATGAAAGTCGAGGTGCTTGGCAGTGAAGCCAGGAAGCGGCTCAAAATTGAAAACGGAGTGCAGGTAGTTGAAGTGGATGAAGCCGGACCGGCTAATGACGCCGGGATTATAAAGGGTGACGTCATTACCATGATCGATAATCGTGCAATCGATTCGGTTGATGATTTTGAGGAAGTTACCGATGAATTGAAATCCGGTAAATCTGTCGCCCTGTTAGTGCAGCGTCGTGCCGGACCTGTATTTCTCGCGATTCGCCCCGACGATTCTTAAACGGACCCGGGCTGATTGGAGTTAATTCTTTATTACCGTGAACAATGCCACCTGTGCGATGCAATGCGCAAAGCGCTGGTGGCATTTACCCGCAAGCATCAACAGGTTAGCTGGCAAGAAGTAGACATCGATCGGGATGTCGAGCTAATCCGGCGCTATGATGCACTGGTGCCGGTACTCTGTCAGGGCGATACAGAAATCTGTCATTTTTTTTTCGATGAATCTGCATTGGTAGCTGCGCTCGCTTTAGCGTAAACTCCGCAGGCTTTTATACATCCAGGACCAGCTCCCAACTACGCTGGCAAACCACTTTCCAGCAAAATCATGAGGCCCGGCAAGGCAGATACTATTTATGCGCATGGAGTTAATACGCAATTTTTCGATTATCGCCCATATCGATCATGGGAAGTCCACGCTGGCTGACCGATTTATCCAGCTTTGTGGCGGTTTGAGCGAGCGTGAAATGGAAGCCCAGGTGCTTGATTCTATGGATCTGGAACGTGAACGTGGTATCACTATCAAGGCACAAAGCGTTTCGCTTAAATATAACTCCAAAAACGGTAAGGAATATACGCTGAATTTTATCGATACCCCCGGCCATGTGGATTTTTCATACGAGGTATCGCGATCGCTTGCCGCCTGTGAAGGTGCTTTGTTGATAGTTGATGCCTCGCAGGGCGTAGAGGCGCAAAGTGTTGCCAATTGCTATACCGCGATCGATCTCGATCTGGAAGTGATTCCCGTGTTAAACAAGATCGACCTGCCCGCTGCGGATCCTGATCGCGTAAAACTCGAAATTGAAGAAATTATCGGGCTCGATGCCTCCGAAGCAATCGAGGTCAGCGCCAAGACAGGCATCGGAATAGAAGCCTTGCTCGAACAGATCATTGAAAAAATCCCGCCTCCGGCTGGTTCGGAAGATAATCGGACGCAGGCGTTGGTAATCGACTCCTGGTTCGATAGTTACGTCGGTGTAATTACCCTGGTACGTGTAATGGAAGGGCAGATAAAACCCAAGCAAAAGATCAGGATGATGTCGAGTGGAAGTGAGTTTCTGGTGGAAAGGGTTGGCGTGTTTACGCCCAAACGTGAAGATAGACCTCATCTGCAGGCCGGTAGCGTCGGCTTTGTCATCGCTGGTATCAAGGATATTGAATTAGCCCGGGTCGGCGATACTATCACCTTGTCCCAGCAACCGGCCGAAAGCCCTTTGGCAGATTTTAAGCAGGTCCAGCCACGCGTATTTGCGGGTCTGTTTCCAATCAGTGCTGATGACTATGAAGACTGTCGCGAAGCCCTCAAGAAACTGAAATTAAACGATGCCGCGTTACAGTTCGAACCGGAAACTTCACAGGCGCTCGGGTTTGGCTTCCGCTGCGGTTTTCTGGGGATGCTGCATATGGAAATAGTGCAGGAACGGCTGGAACGTGAATATGATCTTGACCTTATCACGACAGCGCCTACCGTGGTTTACCAGGTCGAAACTACCGCGGGTGAGCTTGTCGAGATACACAACCCGGCTGATTTGCCAGCCATCAACAAAATTAGCAATATTCTCGAACCGATTATCCAGGCCAACATCTTGTTGCCGGAAGAATTTATCGGCGCGGTTATTTCGCTTTGTATCGAAAAACGGGGCGTGCAGAAAGATATGCAGTTCCTCGGGAAACAGGTGTCGCTGGTTTTCGAAATACCCCTGAGTGAGGTGGTACTTGATTTTTTTGACCGCCTCAAATCCGTTAGCCGTGGTTACGCTTCGTTTGATTATGAGTTTCTGCGTTTCGAGGCATCCAGCCTGGTTAAACTCGATGTTTTGATAAATGCGGAAAAAGTAGATGCTTTATCGTTAATCGTGCATCGCAGTAATGCTGATTACCGGGGGCGCGAACTGGTCAGCAAGATGAAGGAACTGATACCACGGCAAATGTTCGATGTCGCGATTCAGGCTGCGATCGGGTCGAATATCATCGCTCGCAGCAACGTCAAGGCGTTGCGTAAGAATGTAACCGCGAAATGCTATGGCGGTGATGCTACGCGCAAGCGAAAATTGCTTGAGAAGCAAAAAGCCGGTAAAAAGCGTATGAAGCAGGTAGGTAACGTTGAAATACCACAGGATGCGTTTCTCGCGGTGTTAAAAGTAGACAATTAGGTTTTACGATGTTGCACGATGCAGGGGCATTGAATGATGCATTTTGATTTTGAGTTTTTATTGTTAATTCTGACACTGGTGACAGGCTCGCTATGGCTTGCCGATGTGCTCCTGTTTGCGCGCCTGCGGCAGCAGCCGGCAAGTAGCAAGACCAAAAAGGAACCGCTTTTAATCGAGTATTCCAGGGCTTTCTTTCCGGTATTGATAGCAGTTCTTGTGCTACGCTCATTTTTATTCGAACCGTTTCGTATTCCCTCGGGATCGATGATGCCGACGCTGTTAGTGGGCGATTTCATCCTGGTCAACAAGTTTACCTATGGCCTGAGGTTACCGGTTTGGCAAAATCGAATTACCGAGGGTAACAAGCCGAAACGTGGCGATGTCATTGTTTTCCGCTATCCTCAGGATGAGTCGCAGGATTATATCAAGCGGGTGATCGGATTGCCCGGGGATCACGTTGGTTACTATAATCGTCGTTTAACGATCAATAACGAACCGATGAACACCACGTCTGACCATGTTTACCTGGGACTGGGTGACCTCAATAAGATGAAAAATGCGGGTGGATGCGATCGGATCGATGCCAAATGTCAGGTTTATATTGAAGAGATAGACCAGTCCAAACATACAATCATGACGAATCCCGGCTCGGTTTATGGTGTTAGTGGTGAGATTTTTGTTCCTGAAGGTCACTACTTTGTCATGGGTGATAATCGCGACCACAGTAATGACAGCAGAGTATGGGGCTTTGTGCCAGAGGAAAACCTGGTCGGCAAGGCTGTTAGAATATGGATGCACTGGGATTGGCGGAATGATGGCAGTGGACTGGATTTGTCACGCGTAGGCCGAAAAATTTAGAACTGAGGTGATGGTAATGAAGAGATTAACGAACTCGAGGCATCGACAAAAAGGCATGTCAAGTTTCGGCTGGATCGCCGTGGCGGGAATTTTCGCATTTTTGCTGATCACTTTTTTCAAGGTTTTTCCGATGTATTACGGGAATTACAAACTCATATCAGCCCTGGAGGCTGTTCGGTTGGATGAGTCGGTAGATGCAAAATCCAAACGAGATATCTGGATTTCGCTGCAAAAAAGACTTTATATTAACGAAGTCAGAGTCGTCCAACGGGAACACGTAACCATGGAGCGCAAGGATGGAAAAACGACTGTGACCGTCAGCTATGAGACCAGAGATGACTATGTTGGGAACCTGTTTATCGGCGGAAGGTTCGTCGAAAGTATAGTGATCGATCGGTGAATGCAGACAAATTATGCGCACTTACCGGATATCAATTCAGACAGAAGAACCTACTGGAACAGGCTCTTACTCATCGCAGCTATTCCCGCCAGCTTAACAATGAAAGACTCGAGTTTCTCGGCGACAGTATTCTTAATCTAATCATTTCCAATCATATCTATGAACGCTTCAGCGCTGCCGATGAAGGCGATTTAAGTCGCATCCGGGCCTCGCTGGTCAAAGAGGAAACCCTGGCCCTGGTGGCTCGTCAGATTAATCTGGGTGACTTCATCCACCTGGGCGGTGGTGAACTTAAAAGTGGTGGATTTCGACGTGCATCGATTCTTTCGGATGCGCTGGAAGCCCTGATCGGCGCGATCTACCTCGATAGCGATTATGCGCAAACCGAAGCTGCGGTTTTACACCTCTACCAGGAGCAGTTGCAAAACGTCGATGCGGACGCCAATTTAAGAGATCCAAAGACTCGCTTACAGGAGCACCTGCAAGCAAACAAAAATAGCCTTCCCAGTTACCAGGTAGAGCAAATTACCGGTAAATCTCACGATCAGGTTTTTACCGTGAGTTGCAAACTGACTGATCTCGATATGCAAAGCAATGGCAAGGGATCCAGTCGCAAGAAGGCGGAGCAGCAGGCCGCACAAAAAATATTAGACAAATTAGGCATATGAGCAACGAGTTTCGCAGTGGTTATGTAGCTTTAATCGGCAAACCGAATACCGGCAAGTCGACTTTAATGAATGCGCTGGTGGGTGAAAAACTCAGCATCACCGCACATCGACCACAAACCACTCGGCATCAAATCCTCGGCATCAAAACGACCGAGGAGTACCAGTGTATTTTTGTTGATACCCCCGGCATTCATGACGATAACCAGAAAGCTATTCACCGTTATATGAACCGTGCCGCCACCAGTATGCTTGAAGATTCGGACCTGATTTGTGTTCTGCTCGATGTTGCACATTTTAATCGGGACGATGAAAAGATCCTCCAGCGTGTCAGTAGCTACAAAAAGGTTTTACTGGTGATCAACAAGATTGATCAACTGAGCAGGTCGGCCTGCCTGCCGCTGATGCAGAAGATATCGCAGCAGGTCCCTGATTTCGAATGCGTACCGGTATCCGCACTAAGTGGCGAAAACCTGGATCGTCTGGAGCAATTGATAGTTGCTCGATTGCCAGTCGGCGTGCCGCATTTTCCTGATGACCAGCTAACTGATAAGTCGATGCGATTCATCAGTGCGGAAATTGTGCGTGAGAAGCTCTTCCGCGTGCTCAAGCAGGAACTGCCTTACTCGATTACGGTCAGCATAGACCATTACGTGGAAGAAACCGATATCACTCGTATTTCGGCAACCATCTGGGTAGAACGAAAATCGCAAAAAGCGATAGTCATAGGAAAGAATGGAAGCCTGTTGAAAAAGATTGGTACCCTCGCACGCGGAGATATCGAACGGCTTATCGGTGCAAAGGTTTATCTTCAGCTTTGGGTGAAAGTGCGTGAAGACTGGGCAGACGATGAACAATCCCTGGCGGCATTTGGTTACTCTGATGGAAACCAGGGTCACTGACCAGATTTCATTTCTGCTACGTCGACGTGACTGGCAGAATACGAGCCTTATGCTGGACTTTTTTACCCGGGACTATGGCTGCATCCGCGCAATCGCCAAAGGTGCGCGGCGTAATGCGGCAAGAGCGTCGTATCAACCCTTCGTGATGTTAAGTATCAATTGGAGCGGCAAACATGAGTTGAAAACCCTGACTGCGATCGAAGGCCAGGCGTTGCCGGTCGGTGAGGAAAATTACCTGCCGCTATTGTATGTGAACGAGTTGATTGGAGCGTTGCTGCCCCAGGGTGAACCCAATCCTCGGGTTTTCGCCAGCTATCTCTCATTGTTACAGCAGTCTGTAGAGGCAATTGATGAAGTCAACTTGCGCAGGTTTGAACTCGAGTTGATGCAATTGCTGGGCTACTTCCCGGATGTGTCCCTCGATGCGACAACGGGCAAGGCGATTCGAGACGATACGCATTATCAGTTTGTAATCAACAGAGGTTTTGTCGCCTGCCCCGATTCGGCGAGGGACTCGGTCAGTGGGCAGGTCGTTAGCGACTGGGCCGAGGGAAAATATCATCTGGATTCTGTGTTGCGTTTGGCGAAATCGGTGCTGCGCAGCACTATCGACTTTAACTTGCATGGAAAAGCGTTAAAATCCCGGGATGTTTGCCTGGAAATGATGAGACGAAAATGATTAATCCGATTACGCTGGGGGTCAATATCGACCATGTTGCAACCTTACGTCAGGCGCGAGGAACTCGCTTTCCTGACCCGGTATATGCGGCGCAGATAGCAGAGTATTCAGGGGCTGATTCGATAACCTTTCATTTGCGAGAAGATCGTCGCCATATCCAGGAACGCGACGCGCATCTGCTCAAGCAGGTGGTCAATACCAAGCTCAACCTGGAAATCGCGATTACCGACGAAATGCTTTCATTTGCCTGCGCGTTCAAGGCCGAAGATGTTTGCCTGGTCCCCGAAAAGCGTGCGGAACTGACCACCGAGGGTGGACTCGACGTCGTAGGCCAGATCGACCAGGTAAGATCCGCCTGCGCGCGGTTGGCAGATGTCGGTACACGCGTGTCACCATTTATCGACGCCAGCCGTGAACAGATTGACGCCGTTATCGATTGTGGTGCTCCCTGTATCGAGATTCACACCGGTCACTACGCCGACGCACAGGGCGATGCACAGGCAATTTTGCTGACCAGGATAAATGATGCGATTGCCTATGCCCATGAGAAAGGACTGCAAGTCAATGCGGGGCATGGACTCAATCGTCACAACGTAGCTCCGATAGCAGCTAATCCGTTAGTGAGCGAATTGAATATTGGGCATGCAATAGTTGCCGAGGCAGTTTTTCTTGGGCTCGAGAAATCGATTCGCGACATTAAACAACTCATGCTGGCAGCAAGGGCCCAGAGCCAGTGATCTTCGGTATAGGTGTCGATATCGCAGAAACGGCCCGTGTCGAGAAACTCAGCGCGAAATTCGGCCAGCGTTTCGCCCGACGAATTTTGACTGCAGATGAACTGCTGGAATTTGAGCGGCGTAAGCATTCCAGCAGTTACCTGGCAACACGATTTGCGGCCAAGGAAGCCGTGGCCAAAGCGCTCGGAACCGGAATTGGTGAGCAGTTGGGTTTTCACTCGGTACAGATCGATAACGACGATCAGGGTAAACCGTTATTGCGATTCATGGGTACTGCGGTCGATTTGATTGCTGGTCTCAATATCAACAATGCGATGATTTCATTGTCTGATGAAAAACACTACGTAGTTGCGATGGTAGTCCTGGAGTCCTAGCTGGAAACCCCCTCTGCATCCAGACGCTCCAGGTAAAGATCAACCTCCTGTTTTACCGCATCCAGTTCCTCGTTTAGCTCCTGTACCGATTGCTCGAGCGGTATATTGCTATCTCGTGCCAGACGCTGTTGAAAGGCAACTACCTTACGCCTGAGTCGTGGCAGACTCGCATAGCAGGTGACGCCGTGCAGTTTGTGGACAATCGCTGCCAGCCTGTCGTGGTCAAGTTGAGCCAGGGCACTAGTCAACTGGATCTGTTGATCCGGAATATCGCGCTGCAGTATTTCGAATATCTGCCTTAGTAAAGACTCGTTGCCGGCTGACAAGGCTAGCGACCGTGCATAGTCGACGATGCAATCCGATTCTTTGGCAGTACTGCTAGTTGAACCCGCATGCTGGCGTAGCGTGTCGCTACCAAGCAGACTGCGAAATTTATCTTCGTCTATGGGTTTGCTGAGAAAATAGTCGAATCCAAGTTCGATTAATCGCCCAGCCTCGTCATTTAATACATTAGCAGTCAACGCGACAAATAGCGTCTGCTCACCAGGTTTATGACTGCGCATCATATGCAATAGGGTTACGCCATCGATATCAGGCATTTGTATATCGAGAATCACCAGATCGAAGGCCTGACTATTAAACAGCTCGAGCGCTTTACTGCCATGGTTCGCCGGGGTGACATCATGTCCCCAGAGACTTACTAATTCGCTCGCCAGCTTTAAATTGATCTCGTTGTCGTCAACCAGGAGTACGCTCTTGCGGTGGACCTCTGCCGGGGTCCTGGAATCATCTTCTGTCAATGTTAATGGCATATCCCGGGCTAACAATCGGGAAATTGCCTGGCTGGTACTAATGATCGAAACGAATTCGGTTTGTTGCAGTGTTGGCGATAGTGCAATCGCTTGATCATAGTGCAACACAATGATGCGCACGGCATCGGTCATTTCCTGGTTCAGTACCTTTTCCAGGTCAATGTCCAGATGTCGTAAATCGAAAACCAGTAAATCGATGTAAGCGAGGTTACGCTGGATGCAGTCTATGACCGGCTCGATGCCTTTACTATTATCTATCAGGCTGTACTCGGTGCTTACTCCTGCCCGGTCAAAAAGAGTCCTGGCCTCCATCAGGCAGTAATTATCAGCACCTAAAATTAACGCCCTGAAGACGTCAGCGCCAGTGGGAGCTTCAGCTTCTGTTTTTGTTGCACACTCGAAAGGTAAGCGCAGGGTAAACTTCGAACCCTCGCCGGGGCTGGACTGCATAATGATATCGCCACCCATTAATGTCGCGAGGTTCTTACTGATCACGAGGCCGAGTCCGGTTCCTGCGAAGCGTCTCGTGGCAGAGCTTTCGACCTGGCTAAAGGCCTGGAACAGGATTTGCTGATCCTGCTCAGAAATGCCAATCCCGGTGTCTTCGACAGCAATTTCGATTTCGGCCTGCTCATTGTCTGTATCGGTTAAACTCACTTTTATCAAAACCCGGCCCTGTTCGGTAAACTTGATCGCGTTACCAATCAGGTTAAGCAATATTTGTTTCAGCCTCAGCTTATCGCCAAGCACACGGCGCGGGGTGTCGCTGTAGATGATCAGATTCATATCGATGTTTTTGGTTAAGACATTAATAAACAAAATGTCGCGGGTCTGCTCGATGACTTCATACAGATCAAACTCCTCGTCGACGATATGTAATTTGCCGGATTCCAGTTTCGAGAAATCCAGGATCTCATTGATGATTTTTGTCAGGTCGGCGGTCGATTTCAAAACAATATCGACATAACGTTGCTGTGCCGGATCGAGTTTCGATTGGCTCAGCAAGCTGATAAAACCTTTGATACCATTGATGGGCGTACGTATTTCGTGACTCATGTTAGCAATAAATGCGGATTTACTCCGATTGGCGTTTTGTGCCGCGTCACGAGCAAAACCGAGTTCACGGTTTTTTGTTTCCAGGTCAGTGATGGCTTCATTCAGTTGCTGGGTTGCCTGCTGGATTCGGTGGTTCAAATGGCGACGATTGGTCAGTAGAGAATGGGTCATCTGGTTGAAACCTTGCTGCACGGCGCCAATTTCATTCGCTTCAATCGGGTTTATTGTTTTACCTAACTCTCCAGTCTCGACGTACTTCAAATGCTCCATAAGTCTGAAAATTGGCTGTGTGATCCTGCGACTGATTAACGTTGTCAACATCAACGCCATGAACAGAATCGTGACAAAAAATATGCTCGCGTCGATTATGATGCGCCTGGTGGTCAGCTGAAGCTGCTGTCTCGAGATGTACAGATGCACCCATCCCAGGCTATTGGACTGGCCCACATCATTGAAATCAGGAGCAAACACATCCGAGAATTCAATGCTGTGCGACAGGATAGGTTGACGATAGTAAAAATAATCGGACGTAACCGATTGTTTAAAGTCTGCGGATCTTGATTCGGCAATCAGATTTCCCTGTTGGTCATAAACCGACGCCAGCACGATGTTGTTGGTATCGACAGATTGCTGCAGAAGATATTCAATTTGACTGTCATTCCCAGTGAACAGGTTGAATTCGGAGGCCCCCGCGATCTGCCGGGCTATGATCTGTGCTTTGCTCTGCAGAAGTTTGCTCGCCTCTTCGATACTGCTGTCGATATGTGTGTAGGTAAAAAAAAGATCGATCAGGAACACCGGGATCAGGGTGATCATTAATATCTGATACTTGATGCCCAGTTTTTTCATAGCCCCAACTTGTCGAGTCTTGAGCGCAAACTATGCTCAGCCGGTAAATTTATGCCAAGGGCACTCGCAACCCGGGAGTTAGTGCTGATTGAGTAAAACCTGGCGAAATGGAACGGAGAGCTGGCGCCGGGTTCATGTTGCAGGAAGCGGTTGATCAGTATCGCCAGGTGCCTGCCTATATCAACCGGGGAAGAAAAGATGGATGCCACGGCACCTGATTTAACATGGGCCGGTGAATAACTGACTACCGGCTTGCGGCTGCGATAACTGGTGAGCAGCACTCCCTTGACAGTATCGCGATTGTAAATCGATTGTTGCGGCAGCATTAGCAGAGAGTCGTTTTGCTGCAATAGATCGCGTAATACCGGCAGCAGTTTGTTGTCAGGATCAAGCTGGTAACGATTTAGTGTCAGACTGAATTCTTCCAGTGTGCTCACTTCCCTGGGATTCAGCTTCGCTTCGCTACCTTCAATTAACCCAATCGATTCGATCCCTAGTATGAGCTTGCAAAATGCGAGATATCGATACAGTGGTTGATCCAGTAACACCGTTACCTGGTGCTCAATTTCGAGCTTGTTGTACTGCTCGAGGGTTAGATAGGCGTTTATCGAATTGGCCCTGCTATTAAGCCCTTTAATCGCCTCTACGGCAGATTGCCCGAGTGCGACGAGTAGATTTTGCCTGCCCGGATCAATCGAATCACTGTTTACCTCCTGCGCCATCACTATCTTGAATCGCATTGACGGATCGACATGATTTACCAGGGTTGCAATCGTTTGATCAAAATAGGTATTGTCGCCGCTTTTGACGATCGTTATCTGCTCGAACGCAGCCATGCAGGGAAGGGGGCCCAGTAAGATGCCGAGGATTAGTCCTTTAAACCAGCTCATGAGTGTGCTTCGATACCGTATTAACACCCAAATCCGACGCGGGTAAGTCGAGATACATCACCCGGTGCAGGACAGGACAGGCGACTGTAGTGGCGTGGTCGCCGTGAAAACCCGTTTTGAATCCGGGTTGTTTTAGCTGCATCAGTAAACAGGTTGTGTGTTTGGCAGGCAAAGATTTCTCCCTCCGTGACCAGAAATAGCTTATCCGTGATTCTTCATTAACGTAAAATGCGTGCGGAGCCCTCGTCCCTGGTTGATAAGCTTTTAATATTATGTTTTTGCAGGATTATATCGGAAATACCCCGCTGGTCACATTGCAGCGTCTCAGTGCTGGCGTCCGCAACCGGATATCGGTGAAGCTGGAGGGCAATAATCCAGCCGGATCGGTCAAGGATCGGCCTGCCTATAGCATGATTAAACATGCCGAGGCGCGGGGTGAAATTGAGCCCGGTGACGTTCTTGTCGAAGCGACCAGTGGCAACACCGGTATCGCCCTGGCCATGGTGGCGGCGATGCGTGGTTATCGAATGACCTTGATCATGCCGGATAATATGAGCGCGGAACGACTCACTACCATGCGTGCATATGGTGCAGATATTATCCTGGTCACCAGGGATGAAGGCATGATGAAAGCGCGTGACCTGGCCGAAACGATGCACGCCGAGGGAAAAGCAAAGATGCTCGACCAGTTCGCTAATCCGGATAACCCGCGTGCGCATTATGAAACGACTGCGGTGGAGATCTGGCAGCAAAGCAATCAGCAAATCACCCATTTTGTCAGTTCCATGGGAACCACTGGCACGATAATGGGTTGTTCGCGATATTTTGCTGAAGTAAATCCGCAGATTGAAATTATTGGCGTACAGCCCACCGACGGTTCCTCGATTCCCGGAATCCGGCGTTGGCCGGTGGATTATATTCCACGGATTTACGAGCCCGAAGCAGTCGATCGCATCATCGATGTGTCGCGCGAAGAAGCCGAACACTATTCCCGTGAACTTGCCGCAAAGGAGGGGATATTCTGTGGAATCTCATCGGGAGGTGCAATTTGTGCTAGCTTACGCCTTGCACAGGAATTGTCCGATGCCCATATCGTGAGCATAATCTGCGATCGGGGTGATCGCTACCTGACAACCGATGTTTTCGCCAGTCTTTAATCCGGGCCGCTTATGAATGTTCTTGTGTTTGATATTGAAACCATACCTGATATCGACGGTTGTCGCAGGATATACGATTTACATGGTCTGTCGGACGATGACGTTGCCCGTGCCGTGTTTCAGCTGCGGCGTCAACAGTCGGGCACTGAATTCCTGCGCCACTACCTGCATCGTGTCGTGGCTATTTCCGCGGTGCTGCGTACCCGGGATCAGTTCAAAGTCTGGTCGCTCGGGGATATCGAATCTGACGAGCAGGATTTACTGCAGCGATTTTTTAGCGGCATCGAGCGCTATACCCCGCGCCTGGTTTCCTGGAACGGCGGCGGTTTCGATTTGCCGGTGATTCACTATCGCAGTTTGCTCTATCCGATCAATGCCGGGCATTACTGGGAAACCGGGCAAAACGATACCAGTTTTCGCTATAACAATTACCTGAGCCGTTTCCACGATCGCCATACGGACCTGATGGATGTGCTTGCAGCACATCAACCCAGGGCCAACGCGCCGCTGGACGAAATTGCCGGTCTTTGCGGTTTTCCGGGCAAAATGGGAATGAGCGGTTCGAAGGTCTGGGAGGCATATCAGCAAGGGCAGATTAAGGAAATTCGTGACTATTGTGAAACCGATGTACTCAATACCTACCTCGTATACCTTAATTTCGAGCGCAGCCGTGGCAACCTGGATCAAACCCAGTACCAGGCTGAATGCCAGCTTGCCAGGCAGGAATTAAAAGCTTCCGCGATGCAACATTTACTCGACTTCGAATCCGCCTGGATCGATGTCTAGGCGCGGACGACGTAGACAGCTGCCAGAACCGCAGCTAGTCAGCATTGATTCAATGTCTCATGAAGGGCGTGGCATCGCGCGGGTGAATGGTAAAACCGTGTTCGTATTTGGCGCGTTGGCGGGTGAAACCGTGCGTATCCAGGTATTGAAGAGTACGCGCAAGTTTGATCAGGCAACCACCCTGGAAGTGATCGAGCCCTCGGCAAAGCGCATTACCCCTCGTTGCGAGGCATTTCAGCTATGCGGTGGATGTAGTCTGCAGCACCTTGACAGTGGGGACCAGGTGGAATTAAAGCAGCAAGCGCTGCTCGATATGATGGATCATACTGGCATTGACTTCGGGGAACTCTTGCCCCCGCTGCGCGCCTGTGCATGGGGTTATCGCAAAAAGGCCCGGCTCGGAGTCAAGTATGTGGAAAAGAAGGGCAGGGTACTGGTCGGGTTTCGTGAACGCAATACGCCTTTTATCGCAGACATGCATCGCTGCGAAGTCTTGCTGCCGGAGCTTGGGCACAAACTTGACCTGTTGTCTGAGCTAATCGGTGATCTCGACGCGCGCGCGCAGATACCGCAGATTGAAATTGCCGCCGACGCCGACCACATTCAACTGGTGTTCCGTCATTTGCAAGCCTTGTCCGAGCACGATCTGAATTGTTTAACCGATTTTGCGCAGTCGCATAACTTCTATGTCCAGCTGCAACCAGGTGGTCCTGATAGCGTACAAAATCTTTACCCTGAGCAGCAGACCCTTTACCTGGATCCGCTGGGCGATGGGAAAATTCGAATTGCTTTCAATGCACTTGATTTTGTGCAGGTTAATAGCGAGATCAACCGGAAAATGGTGGCCCAGGCGCTGCGTTTGCTTGATTTACAGGCGGGGGACAGCGTGCTCGATCTGTTTTGTGGCCTGGGTAATTTCACCCTGCCCATGGCTGCCAGTTGCCGGCAGGTTACCGGTATCGAAGGCGATCAGGCGATGGTTGGCCGAGCACGAGAATCTGCACTTGCTAACAACATCAGCAATACCGATTATCACGTCGCCGATTTGAGCCAGCCGGACACCGATGTCGCATGGATGAAACGGCAGTATGATAAGATTTTGCTTGATCCGCCACGTTCCGGGGCCCTCGAAATGGCACAGTTGGCAGGACGTTTTAATGCCAGTCGTATTGTTTACGTATCCTGCCAACCTTCCAGCCTGGTGCGTGATGCTGCTATTATTTGTGCGCAAGGATACCGCATGACCCATCTGGGCATTATGGATATGTTCCCGCAAACTGCGCATGTCGAATCCATGGCAGTGTTTGATCGTAAATCGAAGGAGGCAAAGTGAAAATAGTCAGCGCAGTAATCAAGCCGTTTAGACTGGACGACGTTCGCAGCGCATTGTCTGATATCGGCATCAACGGACTGACCGTTTACGAGGTCAAGGGTTTTGGTCGGCAGAAAGGACATACCGAGCTATATCGCGGGGCGGAATACGTAGTGGACTATATTCCGAAGGTAAAGATTGAAGTTGCGGTTGATGACGAACTGGTCGATCAGGTAATCGATGCCATTATTGAATCCGCAAGAACCGGCAAGATTGGCGATGGCAAGATTTTTGTTACCAACCTGGAAAGCGTGGTCAGGATAAGAACTGGCGAGTCCGGTTCTACGGCTTTGTAAGCGAGCGGAAATTTACCGGTCTCATAGTCGAATAAGCACTTGCAGCGGGTTGCGGCTAAAGTGGTCACTTTGCTTCAATTGAACAGCCAGGCAAATATGTTCCGATAAACCATCTTTGCGGCCAATTGCCATCATTGAGATATGCGCAAATCCTGCTCCCGTTGTTTAACGCGATCGAACTACCATATCGGACAACCTTTTATGGGTCCTGTTGCCGTGGGCAGCTGGTTC
>CAWCBX010000123.1:0-5855 GCA_963793595.1 uncultured Gammaproteobacteria bacterium
TCATTCGACCCGGGAGGATTTTTTATTTTGGCTGCGGGCAAGCATAGCCCGCAGCCAATTTTACTGTCAACTAACCGATCTTACTCGTCCAGCCACCACTGCGTGGGCCTGTACGGATAGGAACGATAGTATTCAAACGAGTGCGTCTTGTACTCAACGAAATTTTTCACCACGTTGCGATGATAAATCGGTGCTGGCACCTGGACCGTACCGATAAACAGCAGGTTTTCAACCAGGTTCTGCACCAGGCGTGCACCCAAAGCGTCCGATTCCGGCGTGCCCACGGAGGTGGACTGGAACGCGTTGATGTCTTTTATCATCTGTTTCGCGTAATCCGGCGGTTCTACGCCGCTGGCGCCCTTCGAATCGATCCATTCGGCCCACAGCATGTTGGTGCGCACGGTGAAGTAATCGTGATAAGGCGGTACCCAGATCTGGTTGGTTCCCAGCACGATCGCAAGCGGCTGACCGTTGCGCCACATGGTGACATCGAGCTTGTTGGACGATTGCGCAGAACGGTACTCATCCGGGGTAACCTCCTTGACCGTGGTCTGGATGCCGACAGCACCCCAGTGCTGACCGACGAGTTCGACCAGCGCGGCTGGCGCGCCCTGTACCGCAAACTGCAGGTTGATAACCAGCTTTTCACCGTTGGGCAATTCCAGGAAGCCATCACCGTCGACGTCCTTCAAACCAACCCGCGCAAGTAACTTGCTCGCGAGTGCCGGATCATACTGGGCGTAGTGCTGCTTCCATCTTTCGTCGACGAAGTCGGGGGCTGGTGAGAAACCAGTGTACTGCTTGGCTTCACCCATACCAAAGAAGGCAACTTCGTTGATTTCTTCACGATTGATCGCGACCGACATCGCCTGGCGGAATTGCAGGTCAGAGAAGACCTTGCGTTTTTCCAGGTCCTCATGAGTCATGTTGATACCAAAGGTCAGGATCGTGACTTCGGGACGCAGGTGAACGGTGTAGTCACCTTTCTCCTGGTTTTCCAGTAGCAGCGGCGCGGTGGACAACTGTAGCGACTGTGCCTTGAAGTCCACTTCGGCGTTGACCAGCTTGAGCAGACGGACCTCGTCTTCGTTGACGAAAATCTCGTCCTGCTCACTAATATAAGGCAACTGGTTGCCCGCGGTATCGACCTGGTGGAAATAAGGATTAGCCACCAGGTGACGTCCTTCGGTCGATTCCGAGATCAGGATATGCGATTCCAGGGTCGGCATTGTGTCAGCCGGCAGCTTGCCAGCCTTGTCCGGGCTTCTCAGCATCGGCGTCGGGGTATCGGTCCAGTCCGAGTTACCGTAATAGTTCGATAACACTTCCAGACCGTTTTCGAATCCAGCGGCCTTGGCCATCTTGTCAGCATCCGGATTTATTTCAGGATCCCATTTGCCGAGGAAATGCTTGGGCTGAAAACCCTGCGCATAAGAGTTGGCAAAATGCGCCAGCAATCCCGGTTTGGGAGCCGGCAGATTAAACTGCACGGTCTGCGGATCGATGACCAGCACTTGCATGCGCTCGTCGCCGACCAGAACATAGTTCTTCGGCTTTTCGAACACACTCGGGTTCAACGCAAGATTGTCGTACCAGTATTTGACATCTTCCGCGGTAAACGGTTGACCATCGGACCATTTGTGACCCTTGCGCAGATAAAAAGTCAGCTGCGTGAAATCACTGTTCCATTTCCAGCCCTTGGCGACATTCGGGACGATGGTGGTCAGGTCGTCAGAAAAACGCACCAGGTTGACGTGGCGTATCGCGAGGAAGTCGGAGGTACCCGCTTCAGTCGCATTCGACATCATGTCGAAGGTGCCGCCGTATTTGCCGATACTATCGTAAGGCATCACGACCAGGGCATCTTCAGGGATACGTTGCTCCAGCGGTGGCAGCTTCGGGTTACCGCGAATCCGTTTGTTCAACTTCGCCATGTCGGGATTGGTGGAAAATTTCAGCTTACAGCTGGCGAGCTTCTGATACTCGTCAAGGTTGTACTGTTGCGGATACTCGCCGGCGGGAATACCCATCATATTGGAGAGGGTAGCCGGGGGGCAATTTGATGCGCCCAGCGAGCTGCCAGCCACGGCCATCAGGCCGATACTTAGCAAATATCGTAGTTTGTTCATTGGAAGTGTCCTCAAGCGCCCTTAATATTGTCAATTTATTAGTATCTGCTTACCGGGCAAAAAAGGTAAGCGTAGCTAAACTAACCTACCTCTAAGCAATAATCAATGCTTGAAGCAGTACAAACAATAATTGCAGATTTTTATGACAATAATGTGACGCTTAGAATTTAATGCCAGTGCCACGCGGAATGTGACTTTGCTGGCGCTAGCGGAAATTCACAACAGCTCGATCCAGTGCACCACCGGCGTATTATTGCCCTGCGCAAGATGTACCTGGCAACCGATATTGGCCGTGGCGATGACTTCGGGTTGATCTACTGATAACGCATTGATCTTGTTCTGGCGCAGTTGCGTGGCAAGCACCGGCTGCAACATTGAATAGGTGCCGGCCGAGCCACAGCACAGGTGTGCTTCTTCGACCCGGCATATCTGGTGGCCTGCCCTCGCCAGTACCTGCTCGACCCGGTTATTGATACCGAGGCCGTGTTGCATCGTACAGGGAGTATGCACCGCGACACGTTTAGCCGGCACTTCAAACCCTGCCAGGGATTCGATTTCCACTTCCACCAGCTCGATCAAATCGCGATACAACAAACTTACCCGTTCGGCTTTTTGCGCATAAACAGGATCATCGGCCAGCAGGCGTGCGTAATCCCTGACGCTGACCCCGCAACCCGTTGCGGTTACCACAATCGCCTCGACCCCGGCCTCGACATGTGGCCACCAGCTGTCGATCAGCTGCCTGGCCTGGCGCAGACCATACTCGGGAGCAGAGGTATGCGAGGCGGCGGCGCCACAGCAGTATTGCCCCTGCGGCTCGATAACCTCTATCCCCAGGCGATCGAGCAGGTTAGTGGCCAGAATGTTGGTATTCGGCGCCAGCGCCGGCTGTACGCAACCTGCGAGCATTAATACCTTGCGCGAATGGGTCGCGGTAGTGCGCGTCACCAGGGTCTGGCGAACAGGAATCGATTGCCGTATGGCGGGTGGCAACATCCACGCCAGGGACTGTCCGATGCGAATCGTCATTGCAAACAGCCAACCCGAATTAATAAAACGCACGATCCCCCAGCGCCGCAGTCGATCCCAGGCCGGGCGCGGTAGCTCCTGCTCGATAGCCTGTTTACCTATTTCCAGCAGATGGCTGTACTGGACGCCGGACGGGCAAGTGGTCTCACAGGCGCGACAGGTCAGACAACGGTCAAGATGCTTGAGCATTTCTGCATTGGCCGGTTCGCCTTCGAAAAACTGCTTCATCTGGTAGATGCGGCCGCGCGGCCCGTCGAGCTCATCGCCACGCAACTGGTAGGTCGGGCAGGTCGCGTTACAAAAGCCACAATGCACACATTTGCGCAGGATCGATTCTATCTCCGGCGCATGTCTACCCTGTTGGATGTTTGCTGCGAGCCTGGTTTGCATGGCTATAACCCGGGGTAAATTCTGCCCGGGTTAAAAATACCGGCCGGATCGAAAGTCGATTTGATGCTACGCTGCAGTTTCAGCATCGCAGCTGGCAATGGATGGAAAACGGGCACACCGGCGCCATGTCGTTGAAAAGCACAGACGCTACCGCCCACGGCTTCTGCCTTCAGTCGCAGCGCGGCGATATCGACTTCACCACTAATCCAGCGCTGCGCTCCGCCCCATTCGATCAATTGCGCCCGATCACCCCACAGGTCGGCACTCGCCGGTGGCAGTGAAATGCGCGTCAAGGGTTGGGTGGGATCAAAAAATTCGAGGGTTTGCTCCTTCAATTGTTCCCAGCAGGCATCGCCTGGTTCGCCGCCAAGCTGACCCGCCGCGTGGCGCACGCCCTGCTCGCTGCCGGACAGACGCAGTTGACTGCGTCCTGCCACCCATGAAGACGCCGTGATCGGATAGGGTTCAGCCCCCAGTTCGTTGACCCAGCGGATATGTTTGTCAGTGCTGTCATGTTCAAATGCAAGCGTCAATTCGGTTTCATACATTGGTATGACCCTGATCGAAACCTCGAGGATAATGCCCAGGGTTCCATGCGAACCGACCATCAACCGGGCAACATCGAAGCCCGCCACATTCTTGATCACGCGCCCGCCAAACTGCATGATTTCGCCACGTCCATCGAGAATTTTTGCACCCAGTAAAAAATCCCGGATACTGCCGGAAAATGCACGACGCGGGCCTGCCAGACCGCTCGCAACCATGCCGCCAATGGTTGCGTCCGCCTCAAACCGGGGTGGCTCAAAACCGAACATCTGCCGATTTTGCGCCAGCAGGGCTTCGACTTCACTCAGCTTGCACCCGGTGCGCAAGGTGATAACGAGCTCCGCCGGATCATAATCGATTACCCCGCTATGGGCCGAAACATCTACCGGCAAGGCTTCCATCGACTCACCGTAAAAGCGCTTGCTGCCACCGCCGAAAATTTCGATTTCACCGCCAGTGGCCGACACCGCGGCTACCTGGGTCGCGAGCTCCTCCTCGATGTTGACATCATCTATCGACGACATTAAAAGCGTTCCAGTTCCGGAAACGGCAGTTCTCCGCCATGTACATGCATCGCGTTGAATTCAGCGCACCGCGCCAGTGTCGGAATTGCCTTGCCGGGATTCAGAATCTTCAACGGATCGAAGCACTCCCGAACCGCGTGAAACAGGTTGCGTTCGGTTTCGCTAAACTGCACGCACATCTCGCCGAGTTTTTCGATACCGACCCCATGCTCACCCGTAATCGTGCCGCCATGATGAATACAAAGTTGCAGGATCTTGCTGCCGAGCTGCTCGGTTTTTTCGAGTTCACCCTCATTATTGGCATCGTAGAGAATAAGTGGATGCAGGTTGCCGTCGCCCGCATGGAACACGTTTGCTACCGGTAATCCATATTCTTCCGAGAGTTGGCGCACGCCAGCCAACACCGCGGACAATGCCTTGCGCGGGATGGTGCCATCGATGCAGTAGTAGTCGGGTGATAAACGTCCAACCGCGGGAAACGCCGCTTTGCGCCCGGACCAGAACAGCAACCGTTCGGCCTCATCGCGGGCGAGACGGGTTTCGGTCGCACCGCCCTTTTTGAGGACGTTTTCCACCAGCTCGATTTGCGCCTGCACTTCTTCTTCAGTGCCATCGAGTTCGCAAATCAGGATCGCTTCGGCCTCGATCGGGTATCCGGCATGCACAAAGTCTTCCGCGGCACGGATCGCCGGGTTATCCATCATTTCGATGCCAGCCGGGATAATGCCCTCGGCAATAATCGCGGCGACACTATCCCCTGCCTTTTCTACCGAGTCGAAAACACCCATTACCACGCGCGCGCAACGCGGTATCGGCAGCAGCTTGACGGTGACTTCGACGACGATGCCGAGCATGCCTTCGGAACCCACCAGCAACGGCATTAAATCGTAGCCATCGGCACATAACGAGCGTTGATCGAGTTCGAAAATCTCACCCTCGGCACTGACCAGTTTGAGCGCGAGGATATTATGCAGCGTCAAACCATATTTCAGGCAATGCACTCCACCCGCATTTTCTGCGACGTTACCGCCGATCGAACAGGCGATCTGCGAAGAGGGGTCTGGCGCATAGTAGAGACCGAGTGACTTGACCGCTTCCGAAATCGCCAGGTTACGCACTCCCGGCTCGACCACGGCCAGGCGTGACAGACGATCGACCTGAATATCCGACTCATCTTCGCCAGGCTGAGCACCACACCTTCGGCATGCGGCAGCGCACCCCCGGAAAGGCTGGTACC
>CAWCBX010000124.1:0-4750 GCA_963793595.1 uncultured Gammaproteobacteria bacterium
TGGTGGGTACGGGTGATCTCCTCGCCCGATGCCATGATCTGCAGGAAATGGGTATTGGGTGACATGCTGCTATCGGTGTAGTGCTGGCGCAGTAGTTCAGCCGATTTCCGGGTGCCCGCGCTCGATGTCGCAAGTGCAACTTCGAATTCCGGCACGCCGTGATCGATAGCCTCTCTGCCGGCCTGCATCATCGCCGTGGCCACTTCGCCTGCATGTCGTGCGAGCTGCAATTCTGCGGATGACTTGATCATGCGCATCCCGGCGATCAGCGGGGTGATGTCGTCGAGTGGCTTCTCAGTGATCAGTTCGTTCAGGTATTCCCTGATCACGGCAGGCATATGCTGCGGTTCTATAGCGATCCGGGTCTGGCCTTTAAAGGCTGCGGGCAGATGTTCGCGCCATTCGTTGCCCATACCGTCGTTCCAGGGTTCGATGCGGTCGACCCTGGCGTTGTCCAGTGCGGTGTTATAGTCGATGGAAGGGGTGATGAGCAGCGTTTCACCCTCCCGCTGAACCAGCAGGATGGTTGGCCGCCCGAATTCCATGTGCAGGTAATCGTAATACCCGGTGAAATAATAGACCGCATCGTCATCGGTAATCAGCGCGATGTCGATACCTTGCTCGCGCATGCGCTCTCTGAGTTCTCTGGTCCTGTGTTCGAACATCATGCTTTCATCGGATCGGAAACGAATAGAACTATAAAGTACGAATATAATACAGCCTGGTTCCGAGACCGAGAAAATATTCTCCATCCAGATATGTTCAATTAAAGTGATTAGTTAAAAATGGCACTTACTTTAAGCTCGCAACTATCGTTATACCAAACCAGCAATGACCGGATAATCGGTGAAAGTTTTTGCGAATGCCTCGGCGGCTACGCCGCCTGCGGTTTACTTCGCAAAAACTTTCACCGATTATCCGGCCATAAGATTTACCTGGCATTTATATTTTGATTAAGGTGACAGTTAACTTATCTCCGCGAGATTAAGTTAACTGATAATCCTCTAGCCAGCCTCCTCGCAACCAGTTGTTACACTGGTTGCTCATTTGACGATGAAGATGAGGAGACTGACATGCCACATTACTGCGGAATTGATTTACATTCAAACAACCACTTGGTTGTCGTGATAGACGAAGGCGACAAGCGGGTTCTGGAGAAGCGCCTGGATAATGATTTGTCATTGACGCTCGAGACACTATCGCCCTTCCGGGAGAGCTTGCATGGTATCGCTGTCGAATCGACCTTTAACTGGTACTGGCTGGTCGATGGCTTACAGGAACAGGGCTATGATCTCCACCTGGTCAACACGGCGGCGGTCAAGCAATACGACGGATTGAAGTACAGCGGTGACCGCCATGACGCTTTTCATCTCGCCCATCTGATGCGATTGGGCATATTGCCGACCGGGTATATCTATCCGAAAGCACAAAGAGCGGTCCGGGACTTGTTGCGCCGTCGCCTTTTTCTGGTGCACAGTGCCAGCGCGCAGCTCATCAGTGTGCAAAGCCAGATCTGGCGTACGACAGGCCGGCGGATTCGATCGGCTGATCTGCGTAAGCCTGATTTTATCGCGTCCGGTGTCGAGGGTTATACACTGCAGGCAGTTGAGGCCGGATTGGCCGTCTATCAGGCGGTGCAACGAGAGATTGACGCTCTGGAGCAATCCGCGCAGCAGGCTGTACGCCTGTCAAACGACTTCAAGATCCTGCAGACGGTTACGGGTATTGGAAAGATACTGGGGCTTACCATCATGCTCGAAACCGGGACGATCGAGCGTTTTGCGGGACCTGGCAACTACGCATCGTATTGCCGCTGTGTCGATAGCCGTCGCGACAGCAACGGTAAAAAGAAAGGTGAAGGTAATGCCAAGGCGGGCAACAAGTATCTCTCGTGGGCGTTTTCCGAGGCGGCTCATTTTGCCGTTCGATTTGAACCATTGGCGCAGCGATTTTATGAGCGTAAGAAAGCCAGAACCAACGGCATTATCGCGATCCGGGCAGTGGCCCGGAAGTTGGCCAGGGCGACCTGGATGATGCTCAAGCATCAGGTACCTTATGATGCCAGATTGATGTTCCCGGGATAGGTTTGGGCGGCCGGGATTAGCCAGTATGGTGAGTGGTCAATCCAGCTTAACTGATTGGACATCCCGGTCGGCCATTGTTGTTTTCGTTTCGCCCAAGCCGTGAGCTGTAACGTGAGTGGACAGCAAACGCTGAACCATCGATTCTGTGAAACTCGATTGGACATGGTTTGGTACCGAAGATTGTGAGGGGCGCCTGAGCGCCAGGGGTCGGAGTCCCAAAAGACTCCGCCTTGATCCAGATGGGTGACTGGTACGAAGCGTTTTGCATCGATACCAAAAACTAAGACATAACGGATGCGAATTACGCAGGCAGCAATGGACAAGATAACTACTTATGCTATTTTCGGCAGGGAAACACCTTGCCAATTGACAGAGGTCGGCTAATGGGTGTCACCTTAATTGTTGCGGTGGAGCTAGATGGCGTGAAGCCGCTTTCGTAGCGGGTCGACGAAAGGAATGCTGGCAGCGGTGGCGCTGCATTGTATGGTCGGTCCTTTCAGTTGCAGCGGGGTTCCATCCACGGCGGCGGACGGAATCAGGTGAACCAGGGCGAGGGATTTGCCGAGACGCCGGGAATAGGCCGGGGTGGTGACGTGACCTACGATCTTGCCATCGATGGACAGTTCGGCACCGTGCTCGACGACATCGTCATGGTGCGCAACGATGCCGAAGAATTTCACCTTCTCCTTGCCTTCAAGTTCAAACACGGCCTGCTTGCCGCGAAAGTCTGCCTTGTCGCGCGACACGGCCCATCCCATACCGACCTCCCAGGGCGTGTTCTGCTCGGTTGCCTCGGCTCCGTAGGCCATCAGCCCACTTTCGATATGGACCATTTCCAGTCCGCCGAAAGAAATCGGTCTGAGCCCGAAAGCCTGACCCTGTTGCATCAGCTCCTGCCAGACTTCGACCACCACGTCGGCACCCATGAAGAGTTCGTAGCCACGTTCACCGGAATAACCTGTGCGTGACAGCATCATGTCGTGGCCACAGATGGTGGTATTGAGCTGGTGGCAGAACGCGAGGCTGCGGAGATTTACGCTGCTTTGCGCATCGAGCAATTCGATAGAATTCGGCCCCTGGAGCGTAATGATATGCATGTCTTCATCGCACTCGACGCTCAGGTTCCTGTTGCGAGCATAGTCCTGCAGTAGTTCGTGCGTGGGGCCGATGGCACTCGCCACCAGGAAGTGATCCTCGGCGACATGGAAGATGATGGCGTCATCACAGAAATGACCGTTGTCCTGCAGGATAGGACAATAAGCCGATTTGCCAACCTCGATGCGGGTCATATCGCGGGTCACGAGATAGTCGACGGCGGCCAGCGCATCGGGTCCGCGAACGTGGATTTTGGTCAGCGCCGAGGTGTCCCACATGCCCACGGTCTCGCGGATTGCGTCGTGCTCGAGATGCGGGTCGCAGGGAAAGCCGAATGCGACTGCCATATCGTTCCATTCACCCATCTCGGCGCCTAGCGCACGCACCGTAGCGTCGAGTGCAGAAATTCGTTTCGCCATGTTGGTATTTCCTCGATTAACCGACTGCAAGATGTTTCGCATGCAGTGGCGCTATAAATGGTCTCGCCGCCTGCCTGCTGCATTTACGAGATTGCGATTAACAGTATAATGCCAGAAAAGATCCCAAAATAATGATCAATCGAGGAGGATATCAAGATGAGTGAAGGCAAGACTATCGCGTTTTTTCCGGAGGCCTGTTACGGGCCGGCACTGAACTCTGTCGGCATCGCGCAAGCCTGTGAAAAACTGGGGCATAAGGCGGTTTTCCTGACCGATCCGGGTCTTTCCGGGGTCTACTCGGGTTATGGGTTCGAGGAGCACGCGGTCAATATGTCCGAGCCAATGGAGCCGGAGGCGATGGCGAAATACTGGACGGATTTCATCGACGGCCATATTCCGAATTTTGCCAAAACCCCTTATGAGCAGATCGACAACTATGTGAAAGAATGCTGGGCCAATATCGTCAATACTTCGGTATGGGCGGAAAAAGATCTCCCCGCGGTTCTCGACAAGGTCAAACCCGACCTGATCTGCATCGACAACGTCATCCTGTTCCCGGCCTGCAAACAATACGGTGTTCCCTGGGTGCGGATTATCTCCTGCAGCGAGAACGAGATTCCTGACCCGGACATACCGCCGCACCTGTCCGGATGTGGTGAAAACGATCATGCATGCCACAAGGCCTACCTGGATCACTTCAACGAAGTGATTAAACCGATTCATGACGAATTTAACGAGTTCCTGCAACAATGCGGCGAAGAACCCTATCCAGTTGGAGAGTTTTTTGAATCCTCGCCTTATCTGAATCTGCTGCTCTATCCTGAACCCGTAAAATTCAAACGGCGCAATCCGCTGGAGCCGAAGCGTTTTCAATTCCTCGAGGGTTGTGTGCGCAAAGAGGCTGACTACGAAATTCCGACCTTCGAGGCAAACAATGAAGCGCCGCTGATTTATCTCAGTTTTGGTAGCCTTGGTTGTGGCGACACCGATTTACTGAACCGCATCATCGGTGAAATGGGAAAATGGCCATACCGGGTGCTGGTAAACGTGGGTGAATATCTCGACGCTTATCACGATTTGCCGCCCAACGTGCAGGTGAAGGAATGGTTTCCGCAACCGACCCTGATTTCACAGGTCGACCTGGTGATCCAT
>CAWCBX010000125.1:0-13691 GCA_963793595.1 uncultured Gammaproteobacteria bacterium
CAATCAAGGGCAGCGGTGCGGCTTTCCGGGGTTGCACCCATGGCGGCTGTGCGGTGGCGGCGCTGATCAAAACCAGGAACAGGGTCAGAAACAGGGCGATACGGTTTCCTGGCAACGGCCTGCTTCGCGCCGGTAAACAAGTGGTTCGTATAATTGCGGGTGCCATCAATTTTTGATTTTTCAATCGGATGCCGGGCAAGGTTCGGCCGGAAACATGCTCTTCGAGCAGGGGACCCTGCAGGTTCCGGGTGAGTTGACATGGAGTATAGTCCGGGGGGTAGGGGCAAATTCCATGTGGCCTTAAGCACATTGTGCTCTATTATTATACTGCATAGCCGGTGTTGCAAGAGCAGCATGGCAGATAACAAGGGGGGTATAAAGATGACTGATGTCTCGAAAGAGGATGGCATCATTCTGGCGCTGATAGACAGGTTCGAAAAGCACAGACTTCCCAGAGTCCTGGATCTCAAGGAAAAGGTGGACAAGGGTGAGCTGCTCAATGAGTCGGATATGGCATTTCTGGAAAAGGTCATTGAGGACGCCATCCAGAACAAGCCCTTGATAGACAAACATCCGGAATGGCAGGAGTTTTGTGCCGGCGTCGTGCATCTCTACGAGCAGATTACGGAAAAGGCGCTGGAAAACGAAGAGCGCTCTTAGATCCCCTGTCAGGTTAATCAACAGTCCACAAAGGCTGCCATGATGGTGTTTTGTCAGTATCTGCCCCGAACATTGCGCTGACGAATTTTTCAGGCCATGGTGCGGGCGAGTGCTGTGTCCTGCGCCGTTGCGATGTCACGAAATGATCAATAGAAACGTTGTACCGAATGTGTGCTGGCGCCATGCATGGAAAGATTAATCCCTCGTTTTTGCTGTACCCCGGATAAGGAGTAAACTCCCGGGTACATTCCGGTTTCAGAGACTGCATCATGAAGTTCACCGTTGAGGACATTCCGCGCCTGGCCGACCAAGCGCATTACCCTGCTCGGCATGTCCGGCGTCGGCAAGACGCATCTGTCGACCCTGCTGCGCAGTCACGACTGGTTCCATTTTTCCGGCGACTACCGGATCGGCACCCGTTACCTCGACGAATCGATTCTCGACCTGATCAAGCAGCAGGCGATGCAGGTGCCGTTTCTTGCGCGAACTGCTGCGCAGCGACTGGATCGACATCACGAACAACATCAAGGTCCACGACCTGGGCCCGGTGCTGAGTTTTGTCGGCAAGCTGGGTGATCCGGAGCTTGGCGGGGTGCCACTGGAGGAGTTCACCCGGCGCCAGGCGATGTATCGCGAGGCGGAGATCGCTGCCATGCGGGATGTGCCCGAGTTCATCCGCAAGGCCCAGGAGATCTATGGCTATCCGGACTTTGTCAACGATGTGGGTGGCAGTCTGTGCGAACTGGAGGAACCGGGGGTCATCGATCTCCTGGTCGGCACACGCTGATCCTCTACATTCGGTGACGGAAAAGGAAGAGGAGGATGCGCTGATACGCCGGGCCCAGAGTGACCCCAAGCCGCTGTACTACCGGCCGGCCTTTCTCGAGGAACAGCTGCGGGACTACCTGTCGATGCGCACACTTGAGTATGCCGCGGAGATGGATCCGGATGATTTCACCAGTTGGATATTTCCACGCCTGTTCCACTCCCGTTTGCCGCGCTACGAGGCCATCGCCCGTCCTTACGGTTATACAGTCACCTCCCGCGAGGTGGGGGCAGGTTCGCGATGAACGGGATTTTCTGGACTCTGCTGGAAAGTGCCATCGCACGCAATGAAGACTAGCCCGCAGTATCCGCACTGAAACAGAGGAAACGCGCATTGCCCATCGTCGCCCACAACGATCTGCCCACCTTCCAGCGTTTGCAGCAGGAGGGGCAGACTATCCTGGATCCGGATCGCGCCATGCATCAGTACATCCGGGAACTGCACATCGGCGTGTGAACATGATGCCTGATGCGGCGATTGCTGCGACCGAACGGCAGTTCTTCCGGCTGGTGGGGGAAAGCAACCCCATTGCGCAGTTCTACATGCATCCCTTCACGCTGCAGGAGCTGCCGAGAAGTCCCCGAGCCCGGGAGCATATCGAGGCTATTACGAGCCATTCACGAAGATCAGGGAGGAGGCGGCTGGATGCGTTGATCATCACAGGCGCCAATGTCACCCATGCCGATCTGTCGCAGGAGCCGTTCTAATAATGCCTCTGCCAAAGGATCGCCATCCGTTTCCTGTGGCATCATGCCATTGATGGCAAGTGCCTGGTTTTCAATTCCTATATCGGCCAGCTCTTTTGACGTACGTGCCACTTCATTCAGCGCAGACTTGACGCGGGCGCGCCACCAGGATAAGGCGTGTTGAGGCTGCGTCGGATAAGCGGTCAACTGCGGTGGCATAGCGTGTGCGTTGTTTCTCCAGCCCTGCAAGCGGGCCAAGGCAGGATGCGTCACCCTTGCCGGCTTGCAGAAAACCGGACCATGCGCCGGGTAGTTTCAGCATGCGGATTGTGTGACCCGTGGGAGCGGTGTCGAATACCACGTGATCGTAACGCGCCAGCAAATCGTTATCGGTCAAAAGGGCAGTGAATTCATCAAAGGCGGCAATTTCAGTGGTGCAGGCACCCGATAATTGTTCTTCAATGCTGCGCAGCGCATCTGGCGGCAGAATACCGCGCATCGGTCCGACGATGCGTTCGCGGTAGACCGCCGCGGCTTGTTCAGGATTGATCTCGATTGCGTCAAGCCCCGACACATTGTCGATGGGGGTAATCTTGTTGCCAATACTGGTTTCAAAAACCTGACCCACGTTAGATGCAGGGTCTGTACTGACCAGCAGAACCTGATGTCCCGCGTCGACAAGACTGAGCGAGGTAGCGCAGGCAAGTGAGGTTTTTCCAACACCACCTTTACCGGTGAAGAAAACAAATTTGGGCAGATCCGTGAACATGATTTATTCCGCTTTTAAAGTAAGGTGAAGTCAGATCAGCAGCAGCTTGATGATGATTTTTCAGCGTCGTTATCTGGTCCACAGCACGACGTCGCAGGAGTCGATGCCTGGGCAACCGCATCAGCGGCTGTCACACCGGCCATTTGCGCTAGTTTCACACGGTCGGGATATTGTCCAGAAGATTGCATCTCATCATCCGCCAGAATAACGGGCAAACCCTCGACACCGGAAGTTTCCAGAATGGTTTTTACCTGTTCATTTTCGGCGAATAGAGCAGGTTCCTGCGACAGGTTAATGCGTCTGACTTCAATGCCCTCGCTCTTCAACCAATCAAGGTCAGCGGCAAAATCCACCAGTTTTTGATCAATTTCAGCACCGCAAATTCCGGTAGGGCAACACAGGGCAGGGTCGAAAATGGTTAAAGTTTTCATCTATTGTTTCCTTAAGTCTTAGAAATGTTTTACTATTGTTTTTTCTCAGGCGATACCCAGCAAGCAGACTCCACATTTGAGGCCTCTGCATCGCTGTCCAGAATCAGGCCCAGAAAATCGTTAAAAGGTGTAACCGCTGAGGGATTGAGCGAATAACAAACCCGTGGACGGGTAATTTCGCCGATAATGATGCCGCTGGCTTTGAGAATGCGTAAATGCTCTGAAACGGTAGATTGAGCCAGGCCAATCACATCAACAATATCACCGCCGATGCAGGTTTTCTTGCTCAACAGCAAACGGATGATTTGAACACGTGCCGGATGCGACAGGGCTTTGGCAATCAGTGCAATATCTTCGTCCGCTATGATGTTATCAACAGGCTGATTTTTGGCCGGGCGGGATACTTGAGTAGAAGGCTGCACAGAAATTAGTTCCGTTTATATCGTTAATCGTCGATATACTATATATAAATGAAATATACTCCGCAAGTGGAATTGCAATTCCCCACAGTGATGTCTCGAAACATGTATTTACATTGATTTTTTATGTGTTTTGCAGCCCGGTAATTTTAACCGGTAAATGGCGCCTGTTATGGTCCTGCCAGGCAAACACTTAGGTAATATATGCTTAAACGGACCTGTTCCAGCTTTCAGGCACAAGAGCTTTTCTATCTGGTTATTTTCAAAGAATTACTAACTGGCTTGTAATCAGCAGGTTCCGCGCTCGATACCTGGTGACGGCATCGTTTTTTACTTTATACCGCAATAATTTATCGTCTATCCTTGTCGTTTTGTGATTAGAGTGCATTCCGCAGTCGCTGTATGGCTTCGTCAATCCTGCACTCCGGTACAGCGCAGTTTATGCGCACGAACCCGGTGCCACTGGCGCCGAAAGAATCTCCTCGATTAAAACCGAGGCCTGCGTCTTCGACCAGAAAGCGTTGAATTTCATCCTGGGTCCAGCCGGTACCCCGAAAATCTACCCACAGCAGGTAAGTGGCCTCGGGCAAACAGGCTTTAACCGGAAAAGGCATTTCGTTTAAAGCATCGACCAGTTTAGTCTGCATTTGTCGAATATAACCAACCACTTCGTCGCGGTATCGAAAGCCATATTTGTAAGCGGTGTACGATCCCCATGCGCTAAACGTATCTTGCTCCCAATGAAGTTTGTCGAGTGCTTTTTGTAAAGCCTTTTTAAGATCGTCGTCTTCGGTCATCGCATAGGACGCGAATAAACCGCCGATGTTAAATATTTTGCCACCCGAGCCCAGGGTCATTATTCCCTGCGTATTACCGGCCACTTTTATGGTTGGATTAAATGGCAGATCGTAAACAAAATCGGCATGTATCTCATCACTGAATACGATCACATTATTGGCCTGGGCTACGTGGACTATGGAACGAAGTTCCTCGGTCCGCCAGGCCCGGCCAACCGGGTTGTGCGGATTACAGATAATAACTGCTTTGGTGTCGGGTTTTTCGCAGAGCCTCTGGTAAGCCGTAATATCCACGCGCCAGTAATTGTTTTCATCACATATCAGATCACAACAGACCGGTACCCTGCCGGCGCCGGTTATGGCTGCAAAAAAATTCTGGTAAACCGGGGTGAAAATGATCACGCCTTCACCCGGAGCCGAGACACAGTCAAGCATCAAAACCAGGGAACTTAGCAATCCATTGGCTATGATGACGTTGTCAGGATCCAGCTCCCAGCCGTGTTGTTGCTTTTGCCAGGCAGCGTAAACCTCTCGATGATCATCGGGATAGGACGGGTACCCCAACTCCCCGCCGTCGATTATTTCTCGAAGTGTTTCGGTGACTTCCCGCGGAGAAATAAAATCGGTATCCGCTACCGACATCGGTAGAACCCGGTGACCATCTACAATACTTTCATATTCCCATTTCCATGATTTTTTTCGCGAAAGCGGTTGGCTGAAATCGTAGTTTGACATTGGTTTGATTTGTAACTGATCGTTTGGCTGGGGTGTAAGCAGTATAAACCTGCAATCACTCGTTTTTGAAAAGGTATACCGGGCTGGTCCATGCCTGAAACCCATCTTCGGTGGTTACTCGAATCCAGAGCGGGTTGTCGCCCTGGCCGTGCACGGGCACATCGATCGATGCGGTTATCGGTCCACTCTGCAAGCTTGCAGGCAGACGGAACAGGCGGACTTCAAGATCCAGACCCCCTGCCGGAACGATGGTGTCTTCGCGGCCGACTGCACTCAGGTTCAGGCTGGTATCGACATGGCCGGTCTCGAGATGAATCCTGGCGCCATCGTCTTCGTCGAGCCAGACATCGAAAGCACCGAAGTTACCAGCGGTTACCGATTCCCAGCTCAAGCTGTTATCGTTGTCGCGGGTTAACACCCGGTCCGGATTCCAGGCGTTGATCTCCCGGGTTTCAAGTATCTTGCAGTTGTCGAAAATCGCCCGCGCCCGCCAGCTCGCACGCGCGCCGCGGCCTTTGACCATTGCGCCGCGCCAGAGCACGCGTAAACGGCCCGCTCCCTGTGGTTCTGCCGGATTGCGAATCGTGGCTACCGTTTCCATCGCATTCAAGATGTCAATTCTTTCAATCGGCGCGCGCGCGTGGACGCTCAGGTTGAGATTGACGCTATCATTCTCGGTCCGTGCGATGTCGCCCATTTTCAAAACCGGGGTCGGGTTACCGCTGCTGTCGAAGATTGCCGGATCCTGATCGAAACGAATGAAGGGTTTGGCGGCACTGACAGCAAGATCGATGTGGATGCGGTCGCCTGTGGTCGCATAATGGTGCCGCTGGCGCAAGCAATCGAATATCGAATCACGATCGAGCCGATCCATTAGAAAGCAGGTCAGGCCGCCGTAGGCACCGAACTGGGACGCGCCTGGATAACTCGCGCCCGGACGGCCTTTATGGCCATCGCTGTTCGCGACTACACCAACGCGGTAACCCTCGGTAAAACAATCTGCCATGAGCCACTCGAAACTGCCCCAGGCAGAATGGATCTCCATCGCGGTCTCGAGTCGAGGGTCATGTGCGTAAGCCACGTCTGCCGGGCGGCCACCGATGTGCGCATAGACAATGCAGTCTTCGTGCTGCAGGTCTTTGAACAAATCGCGTGCGGTCGGGGCATCGTTGTCAATTGCCTGCTCGATTTTCAATCAGCGCGTGTGACGATCGCCGGATCGTGCGACCCTCATTGCGGAAATAGACATTGCGATCACCACCGACGCCGGTATTGCCCGACCATTCATATCCCGGCAGGGTCAGGAATCTTCCATCTTGCTGGAATTCGGCGGTTAGTTCATTGATGTGTCGCCAGAAGGGTTCGTTGACCTGGAAGTCATTTGCCTGGTGGCTGGTGGCGTCGAGGAAGGCGAGGTCGCGAGCAAACTGGAAATACTCGCGCGCACTGTTGATACCGACTGATTCACCGCTTTGCCCGTGCATATCGCCCCAGTAAGCGGCGTAAGGCGAGGCGCGCACGATCATCGGGTTGGAGCGTGCGAGATGGTTGCCATCCGGAGTAGTTATCTCGATATCGAACTCGGTTTCCTGCGCGAGGCTTAATCCGTCGATCACCAGGGCGCGCTCCCCGCGGTTGAAGCGACAGCTAGCGGGCAGACCGTCAACGGGCGTCGACGACAGCAACCTGAGTTCGGTATCGACCTGATCCGATGGATTGCCGTAGGCATCCTCTGCCTTCAGGCTCAGGCGAAACGGCTCGCCGGGTCGGCGCAGAGTCGGCAGTACCGCTTTCCAGACGGCTGGCGGCCCCGGGACGATGCGGATGGACAGGGCTTTCCAGGATAGGTACGTAATGGCCGGTGGCGCAAACATCGGCGAACACGCGCCAGGTAAACGCGGTTTCGCACAGCGACTGCAGTCGGAGTCCGGGCGATCCCTGACTGGTATCGCCGTAGACCACAGTGATGGTGTCGCCTTCACGCAGATAGCCACGGGTTACGGTTACCGTCAGTGCCTGGTACCAGGGCCGTTGGTGCCCGTTGACGTCGAATTTTAGCGACAGCGGCACACCGTTGGAACTGGACGCGGTGACGTAGTTCAAGGCTGCCGGATCGTCCATCTGCAGGTCGCCGCCATCCGCGGTGAAGCGAAAAACGATTCGAATCGAACCAGTATCGTCGAGCCCGTAACGCCCACAGGTGTAGGTCAGTTCGAAACTATGCTGGCTGCGCGCCTCGAAGGCACCCTCGGGTGACAGGGTTGCGCTGCCGTACAACACCGGGTCTTCTGCCGGCAGGGCGTTGGTGAAAACTTCGCCTCGCAGCTCCGCGCTCGGTCCTTTCATATCCCCCTCCGGATTGAGTGGTATCGCATGGTTGATGCGAGAAAATATAATGACTTCGAGGATAAACGTAAAACGAATATTAAGTCAGGCGGAATTCGGAGGGTTAAGACCCAAGTCGCCGGTAGCGATCAAAAATGCTCGCTATCATCGACCGGGAAAAAGTTTCGCCATTTGCCAGCCTGGTAGTCGCCGTAATTGAAAGGGGAAAAACTATCGCTCCCATCAAGTGCGGATATAACGACGTCAGCGCTCGGGTTTACGAAATACGGAATCGAGTATCGATCTACGCCGTAGCGATTGATAACGCGATGCTGGGTCGACGAATAGCGACCGTTGCTCCAGTACTGCAGAATATCGCCGATATTAATCACGAAGCTGCCTTCGAGAGGCGGGGCCCCGACCCATTCCCCATTCCTGGACTGGACCTCGAGCCCGCTGTTCGCGTCCTGCCACAGGATCGTAAATGCGCCGGAATCCGTGTGGGGAATAACGCCGATGTTATCAATCCGTTCCGCGTTATGCTGCGGTGGATAGTGGTTCAGTTTGAGTCGGGAGGTCGGTCGGGCGAAATGGGTCGAGTAGAAGTCATCGGCCTGGCCCAGGGCATCGGCAAAGCCCTGGGCTAGCACTGCAGCGAGGTTTTCGATGGCGTCGAGATAGTTGCTCATACTCGGTCGAAGGCTTGCGGGGTGCTCGGGCCAGCGATTGCTCTGTTCCAGTGGGTGGCGACTATCGGTGCCGAAATCCCTGCCAATCCAGAATCCCTCCTGGTGACTGGTGCCGGAAAAGGAATCGCTGATCTTGCTGCGGTAGTAGAGTGGCAGGTAACCGCGCATCGACGGATCAAGCCCGAGATCCAGCCTGGCGGTTTCCGGCAGGCTGAAAAACTCGCTTGCCGCGGTCAGCAGGTGGGAGGCAAGGCGCATGTCGAAGCCGTGACCCACGATATAAAAGAACCCTATGTCCCTGCAGGCTCGATCGATGGCACGGATAACTTCCGCGTCACCGGTTTTGTCGAGTAATCGACTGATATCGATGACTGGAATCTCGTCGAAGTCAAGCTGTCGCGATTCGGGTAGCACCATGCCGCTATCCTATACGTCTAGCGCTTCCCGATAAAGTCAATCGCGCCATTTGGAACCTGCCTGCGGCATAATAATCACTCTAATAATATCGAGATGATCGAAAATGTCCTGCGAGAGACCTGCTTGATAACAAGGCTAAAATTCAGCAAACTGCGTGAAGAAGAATTTCCAGATGGAAGTATTATGCAGATACACGATCGTTTAACGAGGTTTCGAATAACCTGAATGCGCAAACTGCTGGACAAAATTCCTTTAGCGTTGCTGATCGTATTGTGTCTTACGCTCGGTTTGGCGCCGTTCACGCCGCAACCGCATCTGCTGGAAAAGCTTAAAATGCTGGTTTCGGGTGAGTTGGTCGAGCCTGTCGATATTTTTGATTTGTTGCTGCATGGCACGCCCTGGATACTACTTTCTCTCAAGCTGTTTTTCGCGGCAACAACCAGGCAACAGGAAGGGCAATAGGAGAATCCTGCAAAATTTCGACAGACGGGAAGGTATATGTATCCGTCGCGGGTACCGGGTATTTTAACCTGACAATGAACGGATTACGGGGACGGCATACATATTAACTGCTCAGGGTCGTTTGTTCAAAACCACTCCAGAGGAACGAAGTTTATTAATCCGCAGTTTATACACTAACCGGCACTAGCTTAATCGCTGTACTGCCCGCGGAATTCCAGGCATCAGAATTTGAGGTCGGCAACGATCTCGTTGAGTTTGAATTGCTCACTATCATTGCCTGCCGCACTGGTGTTGGCGGCCAGCAGCGCCAATTTTTTCTGTCGGGCCTTCTCAATGTACTGCTCATTACAGTCGAGTATATTCTGTTTTATTTTTTCCAGGTGGGGGATGATCTGGCTCATGTCCTTGACCCAGGCTTCGATGCAAAGTCCGACATTCTTTTCGATCTTCACCCCCGGATTTATTTGACGGCCCAGCGCGTTAAAATCTTCACACCAATCCACCGGGGCCTTGACGGAAAGTTTGAAAAACAAATCGATATAGGCCTCTTTACGAATTCTTGGAGGACGTTCCTCGTCAATACTGACGATCTTGATGTCATTGATGTCTTGCATTGTCTAACACTCCTGCTTGGGGCATCCCTTACTCTGATGCTGTTTTTCAATCATGGGAAAATTAATGTCGTCCCCGACAGGGGAGCATTGACGGTGGTAATGCAGAATCCGGCCCTTGCATCGGGGGCTCGAGCTTAACTGCTGATTAAAATTACTGAAATGATGGCTGTAACCCAGTGCGATCATACTGTGTGTGAATCTTGCCCGGTTTTCTCTGCCTGGATCAACCACGATGACTTCGACGTCGTCGCTGGAATGAGAGGCGATAAGGCTGGACAGGTTTTCCGCATGGTGGGGCTGATAGAGTACGTCACTGGCAATTATCAGGTCGAATTTTCCCAGCAGCGGATTTTTCTGCTCGAAATCAACCGCCTGAAACTTTATCGGCGATAAGCCATTTTCCAGAACGTTCCGGTCGAGAAATTCCTGCGCCCGTGGATGATAATCGCTGGCGGTAATATCCACGCCCATCTTGTGCAATACAATGCTGGCCAACCCGATCCCACAGCCGATTTCGAGTACGCGCTTGCCTGTCAGGTTAGCAACGCTGACCTCTGCCGCAAGGATCTGTGAGGCTGGCCAGACGACGCCGAACAGCGACCAGGTGGCTGAGGTAATTCCCAGCGCCACGGCTTCACGATCGTTTTCATCGAACTGTTGCTTGTCGAACAGCGAGCAAATCCGGTAATCAACCAGACGAATCGTAATGATTTCACGCTTGAGACGATAGTTTCGCATTTTGTACCATGCGCCGATTCCAGTTTTGCAATGACGCATCGGCTTGATGATCTGGAGATGCCAGTCCTGGCAGGTTGGCGGTGATTACCTGGTAAAGAGTAGTCCAGGTTGGCTGTCCTGGAGAGGTAGGCCTAAGCTTAGCTGAAAACCGGCAGCAGCGCTGATTTAAATTGGCTTTTGGAATACAGTGCGGCCCCTTATCCCTGGCCGTCGAATACTTAACTGCAATATGTCTACGTCGGTCAGGGCGCAACAACGGCCAGCTGGGCAGTGAATATGCCAGCCGCACCTGGGGACTATGAGCGCCACCCGGGTTTCGATACTGTACTCGACTAACGGCTAGTTTATCGAGGTCGCAGTGGAGTGGCGAAAACTACCTGGCGGTACTCCAAACACTCGCTTGAATGCCCTGCAAAAAGCGGCTTCGGATTGATACCCGAGGCGGTCCGCGAGTACCGAGAGGGAATCCGACGTTTGCTGAAGTTGCACCCGGGCGAGTTGCATGCGCCATTGGGTGAGATAACGCTTGGCAGATTCTCCGACGAGATTAGTGAAGCGGGCCGAGAATCCCGATCGCGACATGCCGACCTCCCGCGCCAGCGAATCCACGGTCCAGTCTTTTTCAGGCTCCCGGTGGATTGCTGCGAGTGCTTTTCCGACATGTTTGTCACGCAACGCGGCAAGCCAGCCCTGGTCGGCCTCGGGTGCCTGGTCGATCCAGGTTCGAATGGCCTGGATGATGAGAATATCAGCCAGATGTGTAATCACGGTCTCTCCGCCGGGGCGCAATTCGCTTGCCTCGCGGGAGATGAAGCGCAGCGTGCTTTGTAACCAGCTGTCTTCTTCCTCGTCCCAGGAATCAATCTGCAGCACTTCAGGCAGCTGTGCGACCAGTTGTTGTCCAGCCAGTTGATCAAAGCTCACTACGCCGCAAGTCAGCTGTGTCAAGTCGCCATCGCCACCATAGCGCATGACTTCGTAGCGATCACTGACCCGTTCGACCGGTATATCAAACAATGGCATGGCCCTGGCGCTGGGACTGCTGCGAATACAGTGCCCGTTACCGTGGGGCACTAGTGTCAGGCTACCCTGCTGCAGCAGGCGAGGTTCCTCGCCCTCGACTTCGAGCCAGCAATGACCCGATGTGACGACATGAAAAATCATGTATCCGTCGAAGCTGGGCATATCGATACCCCAGGGCGCTGTAAGCTCGGATCTGCAGTAAAGGCTGCCATCGAGGCGCAGCATGTGCAGGGTTTCGCCGAGCGGGTCGGCGAAGCCGGGTATTTCTCTTGGCTTTGGAATTCATGATTTGAATTTTGACATGGAGATTGATCAAGAGTCCATAGTTTTGGACGAATGGTAGATAATTATGGATTAAATGCGATTTTAAATCCAGATCATGTTCGGCATAGTGTATTTCCAGGACGAACCGGGAGTTCGTTCCAGTTAATCATCAATCAGAACAGGAGATTTATATTATGCAACAGCCATCCGTACTCATCATCGGTAAAAACGGTAAAACCGGCGCCCGGGTCAACCAGCGCCTGCAGGCGATGGGATATGCAACGCAGCCGGTATCCAGGTCAACTACCCCTTCATTCGACTGGGAAAACCCGGCAACATGGCGGCCTGCCATCGAAGGTACTCACTCTGCTTATGTCACTTATCAACCGGACCTGGCAGTACCGAATGCCGAGGCCACAATCAGGGCGTTTGTGCGAGTCGCCGCAGAAGCCGGTCTCGAACACATCGTGCTGCTTTCAGGTCGAGGCGAGGAGGGCGCACAACGCGCAGAGGAAGTACTCAAAGCCAGCGGTATTTCGTGGAACATCGTAAGAGCCAGCTGGTTCGCCCAGAATTTCAGCGAAAGCTTTATGCTGGACGGCATTCTGGCCGGTGAGCTGGTTTTGCCTGCGGGAGACACTGTCGAGCCTTTCGTCGATGTCGATGACATCGCTGATGTGGCGGTTGCCGCGTTAACCAAACCAGACCTGCGCAACAAACTGTTCGAAGTCACCGGCCCCCGGGCACTGACCTTCGCTCAATGTATCGAAGAGATTTCCGCTGCACTCGACCGGCCAATAAAATACACCAGTGTACCCGTCGATCAATACATCGACGTTTTACGCCAGGAAGGGGCACCGGAAGACTTGTTATGGCTCCTGCATGAGTTGTTCACGGTAGTGTTTGATGGCAGAAACAGTAATGTGATGTCGGGAGTCGAAGAGGCTCTTGGCCGACCGGCTACAGACTTCAATAACTATGTGCAGAAGGCGATTGAATCTGGTGTCTGGACTGCTGTAAAGCAACGGCAATCCGCATGAATGTTTCAATGAAGCGAGTCCCTGCGAGCGAGCAGGGGCTCGCTAACGGCAAAAGGAATTCAGAATAAAAAGGGTCAGTGTCGATTGATTTGGGTAATCAGGCTAACTGCCACCATTACCTCATTCGATGATTACTTCTTCCAGGGATTTGGGATGCGAGGTGACCGCCTCGTAACCATCCTCGGTCAGAATAAAACTGTCACCAACCTGGGCGCGGAAGCTATCGCTCGTTACCGAACCGTCGACCGCTAGCACCATGCCCGGTTTTAAGACAGTTTTGTCGCCAAACACCAGTTGCGGTTTTTCCAGGAAACTGAAACCGGTGCCGCGGCCACAGCGAAACGGATAATCGTAACCCGCCGACTGGATAACCTCGGCGTAGGCCGCGTGCACGTCTTCGGCCACGACCCCGGGTCTGAGCTCAGCCAAAGCGGCAGCCTGGCTGTCGACCGCGACCTGGTAAATGGATTGCTGGGTTTTATCGGCAATTTCGCCGATCCAGAAGGTGCGGTCGAAACCGAGTTTGAAGCGGTGAAAGTTGGTCATGCCGCAAAAACACAGGAATACCGGTTCACCTTGCTGCATGATTCGATTGCTTGCACGGTGGTGGGTACGGGTGATCTCCTCGCCCGATGCCATGATCTGCAGGAAATGGGTATTGGGTGACATGCTGCTATCGGTGTAGTGCTGGCGCAGTAGTTCAGCCGATTTCCGGGTGCCCGCGCTCGATGTCGCAAGTGCAACTTCGAATTCCGGCACGCCGTGATCGATAGCCTCCCTGCCGGCCTGCATCATC